>JAQVDI010000035.1 GCA_028698375.1 Patescibacteria group bacterium
AGACAACTACCTTCTTCATCTTGTCTGAAGGTGTTTTTTTGCTCAGTTACTTGAAAAGTAGGAAGAGTATTTTGGGTGTTGATATTTTGAATTTTATTTATGAAATTCAAAATATTCTCTATTTCAGCGGTAAAAATGCTTTCCTCTTTTCTGCTTAGCTTTATATTTCCTAGCTTAGCCAGATGTTTGATATTTATCTGATCAGACATGATGATATTATACGATAGTTCAAGAGAGCAGTCGAGCTTTGCCTGAGGGGTAAATTGAACCAAAGACAACTAAATTTCCGTTGGGTTTACAACGAAACTATTTTAAAGGAAATGTGTTTTGGACACTTTTGTTCACACGATTGTAAGCAAGTTGCCCTTTTTATCCACCTTTACTATTTGACCCTCTTTAATTTTGTTGTCGATGATCATCATAGCAAGAGGATCAAGGATTTGATTTTGTATTAACCTCTTTAATGGTCTTGCCCCAAAAGCAGGATCATACCCTTTTTCAGCAAGAAATTCTCTAGCTTTGGGAGAAATTTCAATTTTTATCTCTTGTTCTTTTAATCTTTCTTCTACCTGATCGATTTGAAGGTCAACAATTTTTTGAATTTCTTTCTGGGAGAGTGATTTAAAGACTACAATATTATCAAGTCTATTGATAAATTCCGGCTTAAAATAATTATCAATCACTTGTCTTACCTCTTTTTCCATTTTTTCAGTTTTTTCTTTACCCGCATAATCTTTAATAATGTCACCGGCTAAGTTTGATGTCATTATAATAACCGAGTTCTTAAAATCGACTGTTCTACCCTTGCCGTCGGTAAGTCTGCCGTCATCCATAACTTGGAGCAAGATGTTTAAAACTTGAGGATGAGCTTTTTCAATTTCATCTATAAGAATAACAGCATAAGGTTTTCTTCTAATGGCTTCGGTTAACTGACCCCCTTCTTCAAATCCGACATATCCTGGAGGAGAGCCGATCAATCTGGCTACAGAATGTTGTTCCATGTACTCACTCATATCTAGCCTAATCATGGCGTCTTCGTCGTCAAATAATACTTGAGCCAAGGCTTTTGCCAGTTCTGTTTTTCCCACTCCTGTGGGTCCAACAAATAAAAATGAACCAATAGGTCTTCCTTTTTCTTTTATACCTGCTCTGGCTCTTCTAATTGCACCCGATACTTCCCGAACTGCCTCTTCTTGATTAACCAATCTCTTGTGAATTTCCTTCTCAAGATTTATTAGTTTTTGTGATTCTGATGAAATTAATCTTGAAACAGGAATTCCTGTCCAGCGGGAAATAATAATAGCGATATCCTCCTCATCTACACTTTCGGAAATCAATTTATTTTCATCGGGAATTTTTGACCATTTATTTATTAAACTATCTAGCTCTTTTTGGGTTTGGGGTATCTTGCCATATTGAATTTCCGCAGCTTTATTAAGATCAAGCTCTCTCTGGGTTACTTGGAGTTGTTGATTTAATTCATCCAGTTGAGCTCTTTTTTCGTGTATCTGGTCGATAATTGCTTTTTGGGATTCCCATTTAGATCTGAGATCCCTTTCTTTTTCTTTGGTATTTTCCAGTTCTCTATTAATTTCCTCTCTTCTGAGCTTTGCCTTTTCGCTTTTATCTTTTCTAATTGCTTGAAACTCTATTTCTAACTGAGTAATTTTTCTCTTTAGATCATCAATATTCGGCGGCATAGACTCGCTTTGCATTTTTAAGGATGAGGCGGCTTCATCGATAAGGTCTATGGCTTTGTCAGGAAGAAATCTATCGGAAATATATCTATCAGATAGTGTGGCTGCGGCTATTATGGCGTCATCGGAAATTTCTACTCCGTGATGAGCCTCATATTTTTCCTTCAATCCTCTTAGAATTGATATTGTGTCTTCGAGAGTTGGTTCTTCTATATACACTGGTTGAAATCTTCTTTCCAAGGCAGCATCTTTCTCGATGTATTGTCTGTATTCATTTAAAGTTGTAGCTCCAATTGCTCTTAAAGATCCTCTTGCCAGGGCTGGTTTGAGCATGTTAGAGGCATCAACCGCACCTTCTGCTCCTCCTGCCCCGACTATTGTATGTAGTTCGTCTATAAACAATATATATTTATCTGGATTTTTCTCGACTTCAGTTAAGAGAGCTTTAAGTCTTTCTTCGAATTCTCCCCTGTATTTTGCCCCAGCCAGTAATGTCCCAATATCCAGGTTAACCAATTCTTTTCCCTTAAGACTATCAGGAACATCAGAGGCAACTATCCTTTGAGCTAGACCTTCGGCAATGGCAGTTTTGCCCACCCCGGGATCACCTACCAGAACCGGATTATTTTTTCTTCTTCTTGAAAGAATTTGCATCACTCTTCTAATTTCCTGATCTCTGCCAATAACAGGATCCAATTTGCCTTCCTTTGCCAGTGAAGTAAGATTTGTTGTGTATTTTTCCAAAACGTTATAAGTATTTTCAGGGTCAGGATTGGAAGCTGATTGTGAACCTCTGATATTCATAATTTCCTCCTTAAGTTTTTGATAATTAACATTATATTTTTCTAACAATGATTTTACCTTGCCGTCAATTTGAGTCAAAGCAAGAATTAGATGTTCTCGAGAGATAAACTCATCTTTAAGCTCTTGAGAGATGTGCTTAGCTTTATCCATTACTTGGGCTGTATCCTGAGACAAGTAAGTTGCCGAAGGAGAAGTTATTTTTGGTAAGGAATCTATCTCTCTTCTGGTTTCTAGGATTAATTCTGGGAGATTAATTAACTTTTTTAGCGATTCAGATACTATTCCTTCTTGGGTTAACAAAGCGTGTAAAATATGCAAGGGGTCAATTTGGCTGTTGTTATTTTCTCGAGCAAGCTCTTGAGCAATAACCAGCGCTTCTTGAGATTTTTGTGTCAGTTTTTCCGGATCAAGCATACTGAAATAATATCATAAATTAGCAAACAACTTCAAGGTCTGCTATAAGTTTTTTAAGTCATAGAACTTAGCTGATTAATACGATCCTCTATTGGAGGATGCGTGGAAAAAAGTGCAGATATATTTTTTCTTAAACCCTTACTTTGGGAAAACGGGTTGACGATAAAAAGATGAGCTGTTGCAGGTGAAGCATTTTTTAACGGTTCGCTCAAAGATAATTTTTTGAGTGCGTCAATTAACGCTTGAGGTTGTCTGGTAATCTTTGATCCTTGAGCATCAGCGAAATATTCTCTTCTTCTAGACAAGGCTAATTGAATTAGTTTGGCTGATATGGGTGCCAAAATTAGGGCGATAACACCTACAATTAATAAAATGCCTCCCGTATTCCTACTATCTTTCCTTGGTCTCATGCGGATAGCCCAATCACTTAAAATGGCGATCATTCCCGCAAGAATGGCAGTAATAGTCATCAGTCTTATGTCGTAGTTAATAATGTGAGAAATCTCATGAGCAAGCACTGCCTCAAGTTCGCTTCGGTTAAGATTATTCATTAAACCTGTTGTTATACAGATAACTGCATGTTGAGGGTCTCTGCCGGTAGCAAAAGCATTCATAGCATTAGACTCTATAACATAAAGCTTTGGCATGGGTATTTGTGTGGCAAGAGCTAAATTCTCAGCTGAAGTATAAAAATTGAAGTGCTCTTGCCTATTTGCTGGCTTGGCATTCGTTAAAGAAAGAACAATTTTATCTCCAGAATAATAGCTGACCAAGGCGGAGCCGATAGAGAATACTGCTGCCAGGATGATTATTGATGGATCTGTGCCGAATACCTGACCAAGAAGCCAGACAAAGCCGACAACAAAAACAACGAATAATATCATAACAATTGCCGACCTTCTTTTATTGAAGTCTACTTCTTCATAAACATTGCGCATTTCCATGTCTTACAGATTGACTTTTGGGGATTTCATCTCTTCGCTGCTTACTTCAAGGTGTTCACCGGATGTAGGAGTTTTTATACCCTCTTCTTGTTTAAAGCTGAATAAAGATGCAACCCACATACTTGGAATTGTAGCTAATTTAGTATTGTAATCAGCCGATAAATCGATTAGGGTTCTTCGAGAATACATAATTTTATCAGCCGTATCTCTTAATTCTCCCATTAATTGTTGAACAATTTCTGAACCTTTTATCTCAGGATTACTTTCTAAAACTACTCTAATAGAACCCAAAGCGGCATTTAATTTTTCTTGAGAATCAAGCATTTTTTGAGCACTTCCTGATTCTACGGCATTCATAACCGCTTTTCTGGCATCGGTTAATTTATCAAAGATGTCTTTTTCGTGCTTTAGATAGCCCTTAGCTGATGATTCTAGATTTGGGATTAACTCTGCCTGCCTTTTCAGCTGATTTCCAATTTCTTGAATAGATGCCTTAATCCTAACCTGTAATGTTTTAAGAGAGTTATAGGTTAGTAAAACATAACCACCGATAATTAAAACTGCTGCTAATAAAAATATTTCCATTTTTTCCTTTTTAAATAATTAAGATTAAATAAATTTTACCTTATTACATTTAATTTTATTTCAAGAAAGCGAAAACTTCAAGTTAGTTACTTTAGATTAAAAAACTTTTTAATGACTGTTGTGCTTTGGGTATTGAGAATATCCTTTCTTTCTGCCCATCCTCTTTGTGCAACATAGACTCCATATTTCATTAAGTCCATATGATTTACCCTATGAGAATCTGAATTAATTACAAGTAAAACACCTGCCTTAATTGCTCTTTTTACCATTGTGTCTGGAAGGTCTTGTCTTTCTGGCCATGAATTAATTTCTAAAGCTTTATTATTTTTCAGGCAAAATTCAAATATTTTTTCCCAGTCTGCCTCATAGGCTTCTCTTTTTTGAATTTTTCTTCCTGTAGGGTGACCTAAAATTTTTACTTTAGGGTGTGAAAGACCTTTAATTATTCTGTCCGTCATTGCTTTTTTGTTCATATTAAAGTTGGTATGTATGGAAGCGATTCCATAGTCTAAGTAGGATAAAGCCTTATCTGGAATGGCAAGGTTCCCATCAGGCTTTATATCGATTTCAAGCCCATTAAATATTTTTATGCTATATTTTTTTGAACTAGAATAATTTAATTTATCAATATAGTTTCTTTTATCCTTTAGTATCGATATAAAGTCCGACTCGTCATGCTTATTCTGTGAAGGATTATGTTCACTAAATCCCAAATATTTATAATCTAAGGTATTGGCTTTTTTTATCATTTGTTCAAAAGTGCTTTTACCTAAATCATGGCTAGGTTCAATTGGATAGTTTGAATGAAGATGAAGATCTCCTTTTATATCTTTAAGCTTAACTAGTTTAGGCAGATTATGATTTAAAGCAGCTTCAATTTCTCCATCGTCTTCTCTGATCTCAGGAGGAATGAAGTCTAAGCCAAGTTTTTGATAAAAATCAATCTCATTATTAAATTTCATTAACTTATTTGATTTTAGGTTTTTTATTCCATACTCTGAGAGACTAAAATTTTTCTTCCGTGCAAATTCTCTGAGTTTAATATTATGATCTTTGGAACCGGTAAAATGTTGGAGCATCGATCCCCACTCGCTGGGATCTTGAGCCCGTATATCTATCTGAATATTATTTGTCAAAAGAAGAGTGATTTTCTTGTTGCCTTGGTTCAAAACTTTTTCTATCTTTGGAAATTTTAAGACATGAATAATTGCCTTAGAGGGGTCTGAAGTTTTAATAGCAAGATCAATATCTCCTATGGTTGAGTTTTTTCTTCTCAAGCTTCCCAAAGCTTTTACTTCATCAATGTATTGGCTTTTCTTAAGAAAGTATTCGATTTCTTGAAAAAGATTATAAGCGTAAGGAAGAAGCATTCTTTCTTTGTTTTTCGACTCAACTCCGGTTCTAAGTAATGCTTGTAAAATATTGTCTTGAGTATCTTTGCCAAAGGAAGATATTTTTTCGATTTTATTATCTTCTGCAGCCTTTTTTAGTCTATCCAGGGCATTTTTCTTTGACCATATATTAAGTTCTTTAGCAAGTTTGAATGCAGTTTTTGGTCCGATTCCGCTAACATTTATAAATTCAGATACCGAAGGAGGAATTCCTTTGGTAATCTCTTTAAAATGTTGGACATTTCCAGTTTTAAATAGTTCATCTAAATGCTGGGCGATACTCGGACCGACTCCAGGGATATTGCTTAATCTTCCTTCGTCATAATAATCTTTAACTTCTCTGCTTAGGTGTTCTATAGTGACTGCAGCTCTCTGATAGGCTAAAATCCTGAATTTGTCCGCATTTTTGATTTCATAAGCTGCTGAAATAAATTCTAGAAGTCTGGAAATTTCTTTATTCGTAAAGTATTTTGCCATATATTACATTTTACCAAATCGTTGATTAAGACTAGTATTTTTGATATCATCAGTTAGGTTTAAAAGGGGTTGTAGCTCAATTGGTTAGAGCATCCGCCTGTCACGCGGAAGGTTGCGGGTTCGAGTCCCGTCAGCCCCGCAACACAAAAACGTTTTCGCAA
>JAQVDI010000036.1 GCA_028698375.1 Patescibacteria group bacterium
AAAAATTAATATTCTTAATATCATCTGATTAAAGTCGAAAAATTATACTAATGTATATTATCCACAAGGTCGAATACTAAACTAAAAACTAAATAATTTTATGGAAGAAACCAAAAAATGCCAAGAATGCGGTATGCCTTTAGACAAATGTCAATGTAGTTGTAACCCAGAACTTTGTTGCCATTGTTGCAAGTGTGACAAAGATTGTGAATGTGGTTGTGTTGATAAATCCAAAATTGACAAATAAGATTACCTAGAACTCAACTAAAAAATAATTAGTTATATTTTTGCAATTTTAAATTAGGTGTTGATTTTTCATTATTTTGTTATATGCTATAAGAGTAAACGCTACTTAACATAAAGGTGCCAAGATGGAAGAACTCGCGATTAAAATTATACCTATGGTTATAATTAGTATTGAACCTTTTTATAATGAATCTGGTTATTTGTATACTTATTGCTTAGTGGCTTCATTTTACGATGGAAAAAATACAGATTATATTATGGAAATCGTCGATGCTTTTACTTGGTCAAAGATAAAAAATAAATTTGAATTTTATAAAAAATCCGCAGAATTAACATCTAAGTTTTTGCAAGATTGGCGTTTGACTACAGAAAAAGAAAATTTAGCTTTTGTTGTTCACCAAAGTATTATTAGCTGGCGACACTGGCTTAATGACGAAATAGCGAGAATTTTAATCAGCCGAAATTAATTTCAAATTATTATTTCTTATCCAAAAAATCAAATCCGTTTAGTCGTAAATTTACAACTAACGGATTTTTATTTTAAAAAACCGACCTTTTTCGGATCAGTTAAGATTTTAAAGGCCGGATAATAGTAAAAGGATGTCGTCTCTGGTAATCAAAACATTGTAAACTTTGTACAATATCTAAAAGAATATTTTTCCTATTGCCATTAGCAATAATTGTAGTGATATTATTTTGTTGGGCATTTTGTGCCGCTTTTAAATGAGCGATTATGCCTCCAGTTCCATTAGCAGATTTTGATTGATTTAGTGTTTTGCCATAATAATAATCAACATTTTCAATCTCCGGTATTACTTGACCATTTTGATCTAAATACCCATCAACATTAGTTAGCATAATATTTAAGTTGGCACCAATCATTTTGGCAACGCATAAAGCTAGTTGACAATTATCACCAAAACTACGCATTTCATTAATTTCAGTGCGGGTAACCGCATCATTTTCATTGACAACAGGCAAAAAATTTAGACTTAATAATTCTTCAAGGCAAACCTGGGTAGAAAGATAATTTTCATTATTTTCTAAAAAATCATAATTTTCATAAAGTAACTGGCCAACAACTATACCAAATTGTGAAAAAATCATTTTCCACATATTAATTAGATCAGGTTGACCCAAGCAGGCTAAGGCTTGCAAACCAATTTTTTGCTCCCAAGAGGGGAGATTTGAAAGATAGCGCTTGCCACAAGCAATTGCGCCACTAGAAACTAGAATAACTTTATGCCCCATAATCTTAAGGCGATAAATCTGTTGGGCAAGATCAAACATTATTTCCTCATTAAGATGGCTATTAGTTTGAATTGTATTTGTCCCAATTTTAATAACAATTTTTGGGTACAACATCTTTTCTCCTTGTCAAGGTGATTTGCTTGATAGAAATAACACAAAATTTTGATTTAGTCAAATCTAATAATTTTAAGTATAAAATAAATAAATATTTTACTATAAAATTAATTTTGTATTATAATAAGATTAATGAGCAAAATAGTAAAAATTGTTTTAATACTTGGTTTAGTTTTATTATTTTTGGAGATAGCTGGTTATTTTATTGCCACCAATTATTTTAATAAAACCAAAGATACTAGTAACGCTAATGTCAAAAAAGCGATTTTACCTCAATCTCTAATTAATAATAAATTTGGGTTTTTAACCGGTGGAAATAATGATTTAAAATTTGTTAAAAATGTTAAGGCTGGTTGGATTAGACCACATCCTGGTCCATTTTTGTGGGATCAAATTCAAAAAGAAAAAGATGCTGATTCAAATTTTGAACGTACAGATTCTTTAGTCAGACAAGCTCAAGAAAACAATTTAGCAATTTTAGCTATCATTTGGCCTTTTGCTGATTGGGATCAAAAAAATAATCCAAATACCAAAAATTGTAAAGTTTCTGATAAAGATCAATTTTTGCCAAGATTAGGGATAAAAACAGATAATTATTTACCACAATATCGCTGCAACCCTTATGACTTTTCCCAATATCAAACTTTTGTCCAAAATTTAGTAGAACGCTATGACGGTGATGGAATTGCCGATATGCCTGGTTTAACTATCCCAATAAAATACTGGGAGGTAATGAATGAGCCTGATTTAGTTGGTTTAGACAATTTGCAATTTTATAAACAAACCGCCAAGGAATACACCACCCTTTTAATTAAAACCAACCAAGCGATAAAGTTGGCTGATCCCACCGCTAAAACCCTAATTGCTGGTGCTGCTGGTGGTGATGAAAGTTTCTTAAAATTTTATAAAGCTGTTTTTCAAAATGATAGTGCACAAAAAGCTTTTGACATTGGTAATGTGCATTGTATTTCTAACGATGATTTTGCTACTTTTAACGTGGCACCCTACAAGCAAATGCTTAATGATTTAAACATCAAAAAACCAATTTGGGTAACGGAAGCAGAAAGTTTGGTTGGCAAAAATGTTGATGAAAATGCAACTCAAACTTTGAATAGTGTCAAAGCAGCCCTAAAGTTAGGAGCAGAAAAAATTTTCTTTACCCAATATAATTTTAATTATGACAAGAGCAAAGAATTTACTGAAGATATTATAATCGAACCCACTTTATCTGGGATTAGTCCAGAAATTGTATACAAAAAAATCACAGCGATTTAAAAATTTAAAAAAATAAAACACAATTATGAATGAAGAGAAAGAAAATTTTGATTCTAGTTCAGAATTAGCACCTAATGCAGACAATATTGCTGCGTTAGAAACAGAAATTTTTAAATTCGAAATGGTGCCTAGCGATATGACTTATCATATTAAAAATAAAGCTGTTGAAAGTTTATACAATAATTATTATTTAAGTCCATTTGCAACTGAAAAAGAAAAACAAAAAATTATAGAAATTTTGGATAAAGTCGTTCAATCTACCACCCACCATCAAGAAACAAAAAATCTGGCACAGAAATATTTGAGTCAAATTGATAATTCATAATCATGGAATCAAAAGATCCTTTTAGGCTCAAAATTGATTTACATGACGCTAAAACCATCCAGCAATTAGGGGCTCTTTTCTATGCTCAAATAAAAGATGATTCTGAGAGAGAAAAAATTATTAATGATAAAAAATATGCTTACTCTTTGTTAAAACAATCATTGCACGATCCAAAAACTCCTCCTGATATAAAATTATATATAATTGATTTATTTTTACGACAATGGAAAAATCCACAAGAAATTGACGAAATAAAAATAGAAGTTGAAAATCTTTTTCGAGAAGATTATGAACAAAACGAAAACTTTAATCCTGATTCTATAATAGATTTTTTAGATACTATCGATAAAGATCCGGATATTGATGCTGTGGAGCGCGCTCGTCGTTCTGATCTTTATCTTTTAGCTTTAGAGTGCATAAAGTTAGCTCAAGCAAAAAACAAATAATTTAATTTATAATTTTTTAACCAAATAAGTTTCAAAAAAAATATATTTTTTTGCAAAATCTTTTTTGATTTGTTAGAATATAAGCTCAAAAATTAATTAATTAATATGAGCAAAAAATTTATTTATTTTTTCGGTCGAGGAAAAGCAGAAGGTAAAGCGACAATGAAAGATTTATTAGGTGGCAAAGGTGCCAACTTAGCGGAAATGTCCAACTTAGGAATTCCCGTGCCAGCTGGTTTTACGATTACTACCGAAGTTTGCAATTATTATGACAATAATAAAAAACAATTGCCAACCGAATTTCCTGATCAATTAAAAAAAATGATTGAACGATTAGAAAAAACAACTGGAAAATTTTTGGGTAATGATCGCAACCCACTGTTAGTATCTGTTCGTAGTGGTGCTAAATTTTCTATGCCCGGGATGATGGACACAATCCTTAATCTTGGTTTAAATGACAAAGTGGCTGAAGGTTTAGCTAATTTAACCCAAAATCCTCGTTTTGCCTATGATGCTTATCGTCGTTTTATTCAAATGTTTGGTAATGTGGTGCTTGAAATTGATAAAGATAAATTTGAGCACATTTTAGAAAAAATTAAAAATCAAGCTAAAATAAAATTAGATACAGAGCTAAAAGTTGATGATTTGAAAAAAATAATAAAAGAATATAAAAAACTGATTAAAAAAGAGAAAAAAATTGATTTCCCGCAAAATCCATTTAAACAATTAGAAATGGCTTACAAAGCAGTTTTTGCCAGCTGGAATAATGATCGCGCCATTACTTATCGCCGATTAAATAATATTGATCATAATTTAGGCACAGCTGTTAATGTCCAGGCAATGGTTTTTGGTAATATGGGGAATGACTCGGCAACCGGGGTTGGTTTTACGCGCAATCCTTCAACTGGTGAAGATAAATTTTATGGTGAATTTTTAGTTAATGCTCAAGGAGAAGATGTTGTTGCCGGTATTCGCACTCCACAACCCATTGAAAAATTAGGTGATATTATGCCTGAAGCTTTTAACCAACTTCGCGAAATTACTCATAAACTAGAAAAACACTATCGAGATATCCAAGATTTTGAGTTTACCATTGAGAACAAAGAACTTTTTATGTTGCAAACTCGCACTGGCAAACGAACTGCTCAAGCTGCAGTTAAGATTGCGATTGATTTAGTAAGTGAAAAATTAATTTCAAAAGATGAAGCTTTAATGCGAGTTGAACCGCAGCATTTAGACCAGCTTTTGCATCCGATTATTGATCCTAAAGCAGAAGTCAAAATTATTGCTCGCGGACTTCCAGCTTCTCCAGGCGCTGCTGTTGGAAAAGTGGTTTTTGATGCTGATACGGCTCAAAAATTAGGTGAAAAAGAAAAAGTAATTTTAGTCCGCGCTGAAACTTCACCTGATGATATCCATGGTATGAACGCCGCTCAAGGAATTTTAACCAGTCGCGGTGGTATGACCAGTCACGCAGCCGTGGTAGCTAGAGGAATGGGAAAAACTTGTATTGCTGGCTGCGAAGAAATTAAAATTGACGCTAAAAAGAAAGTTTTTACTGCTGCGGGAAAAACTGTTAAAGAAGGTGATTTTATAACTCTAAATGGCTCTACCGGTGAAGTTATTTTAGGACAAGTATCAACAATTGAGCCTAAAGTTGCAGGAGAATTTAGAACTCTAATGTCTTGGGTAGATAAAATTAGAAAATTAGGTGTGCGGACTAATGCGGACACGCCCAATGATGCCAAAACAGCCAGAGAATTTGGAGCTGAAGGTATTGGTCTTTGCAGAACTGAACATATGTTTTTTGATGCTAAACGCCTACCTTATATGCAAAAAATGATTTTAGCTGACACACTAGAAGACCGCCAAGTTGCTTTAAAAAAATTATTACCATTTCAAAAAGATGATTTTAAAGAATTATTTCGCGCAATGAAAGGCTTGCCTGTAACAATTCGCACTCTTGATCCACCTCTGCATGAATTTTTGCCTAAAAATAAAGTAGAAGCACAAATTTTATCCAAAAAAATAGGCATTTCAGTTCCAAAAATTGAACAAAAAACTCGCGATTTGCATGAGTTTAATCCAATGTTAGGGCATCGTGGTTGCCGTTTAGGAATTACTTATCCCGAGATTACAGCCATGCAAACAGAAGCAATTATTAGCGCTGCTTGTGAATTAAAAAAAGAAAATATCCGCGTTATACCCGAAATTATGATTCCTTTAGTGGGAAACGTGAAAGAATTGGAAAATCAAAAACAAGTTGTGGTTGAAACCGCCACTTTGGTTATGGAAAAATATAAAGTCAAGGTTGATTATAAAGTTGGCACTATGATTGAAGTGCCGCGAGCTGCCATAACTGCTGATGAAATAGCAGAAGTTGCTGAGTTCTTTTCTTTTGGTACTAATGATTTGACCCAAATGACAATGGGATTTTCGCGTGATGATGCTGGAAAATTTATTAAAGCCTACCAAGAGAAAGGTATTTTTGACGCGGATCCATTTCAAACTTTAGATCAGGAAGGCGTGGGCGAATTAGTTAAAATAGGAATCGAAAAAGGTCGTTCTGTAAAAAAAGATCTAAAAGTTGGTATTTGTGGGGAACACGGTGGTGATCCTAAAACAATTCATTTCTGCCATCAAGTTAAAATGGATTATGTATCTTGCTCACCATATCGTGTACCCGTTGCTCGTCTTGCCGCTGCCCAAGCTG
>JAQVDI010000037.1 GCA_028698375.1 Patescibacteria group bacterium
AAGAAGAAAAAAAGATTATTAGTGAAGTTTTTTCTAAGTACCAGCGAAAAGTAGATTTAAAAAATGCGAAAGATAGAGCTAAAGCAATACGTTATTTAGCTGGGCGTGGTTTTAAACAACATATTATTTATGAAATTTTAAATAAATCTAAACAAGGATTTGATTATGACACTTAAACGCAAATTATTAGTCGCTTCTTATTATTTGGGCCCTTTGGGTTTGATCGCTTTTATGAAAACAAGCGATAAATTTGAAAAATCGCATGCCGTTCAAGGGTTAAGTCTATTTTACTTTTTTATTCTGATGATTTTATTTTTATCATTTTGTTTATGGATTGTCCCAATTTTAAGTATTTTAGCAGCTGTAGGAATTTTAGCAGTTTTCTTTTTTTTAGGTTTTGGTTGGTATAATGTTTTTAACGAACAAAGAATGAAATTGCCCGGACTGGAGTTTTTGAGCAAACCGATTCGGAAAATTGTTATAGAAGAAGTCTAGGAATAATTTTTGAGTGATAATTTGTAATTTTTGGAAAAACTTTAATTTAGCTTTTTAATTATTTAAAGGGGGGATTATTTACACGAAAATTGTGGCTACAATTGGGCCAGCTAGTAGTGATCAAAAAATGCAAGCGCAAATGATTCAATCTGGTATGGATGTGGCTCGGTTTAATTTTTCTTATGGTAAGCATGAGGAATTTAAGTTTTGGAGTAAAAATATTCGTACTTTTAGCGAAAAGTTAAATAAAAATGTGGCTATAATGGCGGATTTGCAAGGACCGAGAATTCGTATTCGTAATTTAGATCAAAGTTTTCGTTTACAATCTGGGCCAGAAATAAAAATTGGGATAGGCGCTGATGTTGATTTAGAAATTGATCGTCCAGAGATTATTCCTCACCTAAAAATTAGTGAAAGATTGTTAATGAGTGATGGAATGATAAATCTGCGGATTTTAGCTAAAGAAAAAAACAGTATTACTTGTCAAGTTTTAACTGGTGGAGAAATCAAATCTAATAGTTCTATTAATTTCCCAGATTCTAATTTACATTTGCCTGTTTTGAGTGAAAAAGATAAACAAGATTTACGTTTTGCTTTGGAAATCGCTGTAGATTTTGTGGCTTTATCTTTTGTCCAAAAGGCAAGTGATCTGGAATATTTACGTAAATATATGGAACAAATTTCTGGACGAAAAATTTTACCGAAAATAATTGCTAAAATTGAAACCGACGAAGCGATTGCTGATTTAGATGAAATTTTAAAGATAGCTGATGGCATTATTGTCGCTCGTGGTGATTTGGGTATTGAAATTGGCAGGGAGAAGATTCCTATGCTGCAAAAAGATATTATTAAAAAAGCTTTAGTTCTTTCTAAGCCAACAATTGTGGCTACGCAAATGTTAGCTAGTATGGCGGTTGATCCTTTGCCTACACGAGCTGAAGTTAGCGACGTAGCTAATGCTGTTTTAGATGGTGCTGATAGCGTTATGCTTTCTAACGAAACTACTATTGGTTCTTATCCCTTGGAAGCCGTAAAAGAAATGAAAAAAATTATTGATTCAACTTGGGGCGAAAATTTAAATTTAGATACAGAAAGTTTTGTTAATGAAATTGATTATTTAGCTTTAAGTGCTTGTGAATTAGCGACAAAAATAGAAGCAAAAAAATTTTTAGCAATTACAAAAAGTGGCTTTACTGCTAAAATGTTGGCTAAACACCGACCGCGTCAGCGGATTATTGCCTTAACTTCTAGTGACGCACTTGCTAAAGAGTTGGCACCTTTCTATGGCATTGAAGCATTTGTTTTGCCGAGTTTTAATGACGCTGAAGAAATTTTAAATCGCTCAATTGATTTTATCAAAAAACAAAAATTGGTTAAACGCCGAGATAAAGTTGTTCTTTTGGCTGGTCATCCAGCGCAAATTCCTAGCCAAACCAACTTGTTGAAAGTAATCACTATTTAGATATTTTTGAGATTTTTTTGGCAGCTCATTTGTGATTTTAGATTGAAATTTTTTTTCTAGATTCTAATTAGTTTTATTCTAGCTAATTTCTTATTAAAAAAATCGGCATACTTTGCCGGTATTTTTATTTCTTTTTGTTATTCCGTGCTTGACGCGGGATCCATGGACCCCCGTCTTCGTGGGTCAAATAAAATTATTTAGAGGTTTTGATTTTTTCTTTAATCGATTTTATGGGTTTAATGGAAATAAAAGTTTTGAGTGTAGTTTTGCCGTAGAAATTTTTTACTTTTTTCTTAGTAAATTTTACAATACCTTCGTGCATAGCAAAAATAGTATAATCGCGACCGAAACCGACATTTTCTCCCAGCTCAAATTTGCTGCCGCGTTGGCGAACAATAATTTCACCACTTTTGACGTGAGTTCCGTCACTACGCTTAACTCCCAATCTTTTGGATTGGCTATCGCGACCTAGTTTTGTGGAGCCTTGTGATGATTTATGAGCCATAAATAGAATTAAGAATTATGAATTGAAAAATCAAAATTAACTTTAATAAGATAGCAGGAACAAGAGGAAAAGTCAATCTTTAAGCGCCGGCTGGACCGCTCATTTGGCTTTGATCGTCATTGCTAAATTGTCTATAAAACTCTTTTTTTGTCTCTTCATCTACGCCTTCAGCTTGAAGGAGATTGTTAATGGCATTAATTAGTTTTCGGGCGCGGTTTTTTACTTCTTTTAATAAAGCTTTTTTTCTTGTTTCTGTGTGAGTATCTATATCAAGTCTTCGTTCAGTTTCTTTTGGATCAATGAAGGCTGGATTTTCTTGTGGGGGTTCAATAAAGCTTTGTCCATCTTTGTTCTTCCAATCGTTGAAACTCATATCTAAATCTTGTCTCATTTTTGATCTTTGGCCAAAATTTTGCTCTGATGGCTTAATTTTAAGCGGATTGTTCGGATCTCGATAAATTTCTGGCCTCATGGAAATTTTTTCGTGGGGCTGTTCGGAATATTGGTTATCAATATAGCTGGGGGTAGGTGGTGTAGCATTTGGACCATCTTGGTTTGATATTTCTATTCCTTGTTCATTCGTGGCTTCCGATGATGTTGCTGGAATCGCGTTTTCATCTTTTGGCGGTGTTTCTTCTTTAATTTCCGGAAAAGGATTTTCAAAGTTGGGTTTTGACCATTCGTTAAATTGATTTTCTGGCATATAAATTAATTATTTTTATTATTTTAGCATAAAGTAAAAAGTTTTTGTAAAGAGTTTTTTATTTTAGATTTAGTTTTGCTGGTCTTTTAATTTTCTGTTAAATTATAAAGAGTATGAAAAAAATAAAGCCTAATTTTGTGCACCTTCATGTCCACTCTCATTATTCTATTTTGGATGGTTTAACTAAAATAGATGATTTAATCCAAAAAGTAAAAGACTTGAAGCAACCAGCAGTAGCTTTAACTGATCATGGAGTAATGCATGGTGCTTTTGAATTCTACAATAAAGCAAAAGCGGCTGGGGTTAAACCGTTAGTCGGTTGTGAGGTTTATTTAGCCCCTAATTCTATGGACGGGAAAACCCGGGAAGATACTAATGCTTACCATTTAGTCTTATTGGCTAAAAACCATACAGGTTATCGTAATTTAATGCACTTAGCAACCCGTGCTCATTTAGAGGGCTATTATTATAAACCAAGAATTGATAAAGAATTATTAAGTAAATACAGTGAAGGTTTGATTGCTCTTAGCGCTTGTTTGCAAGGAGAAATCCCGCGTTTAATTTTGGCTAATCGCCCTAAGGCACTTCAAAAAGCAATTAATTTTTATAAAGATATTTTTAAAGATGATTTTTATTTAGAAGTTCAGCATCATCCTAATCTTGAGGAACAGGCTAAAGTTAATGCCGCTATTTTTCAATTAGCGCAAAAAGAAAATTTAAAAGTAGTGGCGACACAAGATAGCCATTATTTGAATATTGAGGATCAAGAAGCACATGAAGCTTTACTTTGTGTGCAAACCGGGACTTTTGTGACTGATACTAATCGTATGTCAATGGCTGATGATCATTTCCATTTAACTAGCGCCGAAGAAATGGCTCAAGCTTTTTCCGATCATCCAGAAGTGCTCACCAACACATTAGAAGTGGCTGAAAAAATTGATTTAGAAATTCCGGCGAGTGAAAAATTATTATTGCCTAAATTTCCTATTCCTAAACATTATAATCCAGAAACTTATTTAGAGGAATTGGCTAAGCGTGGTTTAAACTGGCGCTATGGCGGTAAAGCACGCGAAGAAGCGCTTGATAACCCGTCGACTCCGATTAAAGTGGGTAAAGAAATTATTGAGCGGATGAAATATGAGTTATCTGTGGTTAATCAAACTGGCTATGCCTCTTATTATTTAATTGTTTCTGATTTTTGCAATTGGGCCAAAGATCATGATATCAGTGTTGGCCCTGGGCGTGGCAGCGGTGCTGGCAGTTTATTGGCTTATTTGGTCGGTATTACTGATATTGATCCTTTGGAATATGGTTTGATTTTTGAACGTTTTTTAAACCCAGAGCGTATTTCTCCGCCAGATTTTGATATTGATTTAGCTGATGATCGGCGTGATGAAGTAATTCAGTATGTTCGTGAAAAATATGGTGTTGATAAGGTGGCGCAAATTTGCACTTTTGGAAAAATGGAAAGTAAACAAGCAGTAAGAGATGTGGCACGCGTGTTAGGTTATTCTTATATTGATGGTGATCGTATCGCTAAAATTATTCCACTTGGTTTTAAATTGGACAAAGCTTTGGCAGAATCACGCGAATTGCAAGAAATGTATGAGCGAGAAGAAAAAGTACAAAAAATTATTGATTTAGCAAAGCGCTTGGAAGGTGTGGTGCGGCAAGTGGGTATTCATGCTGCTGGAGTGGTGATTGCCCCAGAAATTATTACTCATTTTGTGCCTTTGCAAAAAGCGCCTAAGGGTGATTTATCTATTATTACCCAATATTCTATGGGAGATATTGAAAAATTAGGTTTGGTTAAAATGGATTTTTTGGGTCTTTCTAATTTAACAATAATTCAACAAGCATTAAAAGTAATTGAAAAGCTTAATGAGACGGAAGTGGATATTGAAAATTTGCCGCTTGATGATAAAAAAACTTATGAATTATTTGCGGCTGGTAATACGGTGGGTGTTTTTCAATTTTCTTCTGATGGAATGCGGCGATATTTGCGTGAGTTGCAACCAACTATTTTTGAAGATTTAGTGGCAATGGTGGCTTTGTATCGTCCTGGACCCATGGATTCTATTCCTGATTTTATTGCCGGTAAACATGGCCGTCGCGAGATTACTTATTTAGATCCACGCTTAAAGCCAATTTTAGATAAAACTTATGGTGTGATTGTAACTCAGGATCAAGTGTTGGAAATTGCTCGTAGCTTTGCGGGTTTTAGTTATGGAGAAGCGGACATTTTGCGAAAAGCAGTAGGCAAAAAAATTCACAAACTATTGATTGAACAAAAAAAGAAATTTATTCAAGGAGCAATTAAAAACGGTGCCTCTAAAGATGTAGCAGTAAAAGTTTGGGATTTTATTGAGCCTTTTGCTAGTTATGGTTTTAATAAAGCACACGCAGCCGGTTATGCCATGATTGCTTATATCACTGGTTATCTTAAAGCAAATTATCCGAGTGAGTTTATGTCTGCGCTTTTGACAAGTGATCAAACAGATTTGGATAAAGTAGCACGCGACATAGGTGAGTGTGAACAATTGGGAATTAGAGTTTTGCCCCCTGATGTTAATAAATCATTTGTTGAATTTGGGGTTGATAAAAAAACCGGAGATATTAGTTTTGCTTTGGCTGCAATTAAAAATATTGGGGTAACACCAGCAAAAATTATTATTGAAGAGCGTAAAAAACAAGGAGAATTTAAAAGTCTGGAGGATTTTCTTAAACGTTTGGCGCCCTCTTTAAATAAAAAAATTATGGAAAGCTTGGCTAAATGTGGTGCTTTGGATCAATTTGGTGAACGTCAGCAGCTATTAAACAATATGGATAATATTTTGAAATTTGCGCAAGCACTAGCCAAAAAAGGTCTTGGCAATCAGGC
>JAQVDI010000003.1 GCA_028698375.1 Patescibacteria group bacterium
CACGCTATTTGAGCTTTGTTCTTTTTTCGCCACAAGCTTTTGACCAAGGTGCGCTCCTAGAAAATCATTTAGGCCATCACAATCTTGAGGATTCGCTAACGCAATTAATTGATATTATTGATCGCCATGAATTTCTCTTGAGCCAACCCAATTGACTATGACCGACAAGATTTTGTCGGTCTTTTCTTTTTTCACGAGATATGTTATACCAAATCTATGGATTATTCGCACTTAAAACAAACGGATCCGGAAAATTTTAAGCTGTTGCAAGCAGAAATCAAAAGAGAAAATGAAACTCTAAATTTAATTGCTTCAGAAAACTATCCTTCACCCGCAGTTTTAGAAGCTTTAGGTTCGGTTTTTAACAATAAATATTCTGAAGGATATCCGGGTAAGCGATATTATGCCGGCAACAGCGTGATTGACCAAATGGAAGAACTAGCCAAAAAGCGTTTATTGCAGATCTATGTAAAGTCTACTTTACAAAAATATTGGCACGCTAATGTCCAACCCTTAAGCGGCGCTACAGCTAATATTGCAGCTTACACCGGACTTTTAGACAAAGGAGATAAAATTTTAGCTTTAGATTTAAGTCAAGGCGGACATTTAACTCATGGCTCACGCGTTAATTTCTCGGGTATTTTTTGGAATTTTGTTTATTACGGCGTTGATTGTAAAACCGAACTTTTAGATTATGATGAGATTGAAAAAATTGCATTAAAAGAAAAACCCAAGATGATTGTCTGTGGCGCCACAGCATATTCCAGAACCATTGATTTTGAAAGATTTTCTAAAATTGCCGAGAAAGTAAATGCTTTACTTTTAGCTGATATTGCTCATATTGCCGGCTTAATTGCGGCCGGAGTTCATCCATCGCCTATTCCTTTTGCTGATGTAACCACCAGCACCACTCAAAAAACTTTGCGTGGCCCCAGAGGTGGTTTTATAATTTGCAAGCGTGAATTAGCTGATAAAATTGACAAAGCAGTTTTTCCTGGTCTTCAAGGCGGCCCACATATGCATAGTGTGTTTTCTAAATCTGTTTGTTTCAAAGAAGCTTTAGATTCAAGTTTTAAAATTTATGCCAAACAAATTATTAAAAATGCTCAAACTCTAGCTCAAACTTTAAAAAATGAGGGGTTAGAAATTATTACTGGCGGCACTGATAACCATTTATTCTTACTGAATTTAAAACCACTAAATCTAGATGGCATTAGCGCTCAAAATATGTTAGAAACCGCTGGAATTACCTTAAATCGGAATGCTATTCCTTATGATACTTGCTCACCTTTTAACCCGTCTGGGCTCCGTCTAGGCACTCCAGCCTTAACTTCCCGCGGAATGGAAGAAAAAGAAATGAAACAAGTTGGCACAATTATTGCTCGTATTTTGAATAATAAGAAAATAACCGAATCGGACAAAAAAGAGATCAAAGTTCTCGCCCTCAAATTTCCTTTACCCTATTAAATAAAAACACCCCCCTAAAATGAAGCAAGCTTCTTCTAGGGGAGATGCTATACAGCTGAAACTTATTTATATTGTTATTTAAAAATTTATTTAACACAAGTGGATAACTTTTATCCCTCTGTTATTAATCTTAAAATTAAAAACAAAGAACAAACAATCAACAATTAATAAAAAAACTTTGAGCCATTGACCACTTGACAGGATTTGGTATACTAGAATTACAAACTAATAAACACATATGGATTCTCGACTTTTACAACAATTAGTCAAAAGTATCCAAGACACAGTCAAATGCCCGGTTTGCGGTAATTTTTATCCTGAAACCAATATTCGTTTCAAGGGGAATATGAATAATTTTTATTTATTCAATTTAACTTGCGGTCATTGCCAAAGCAATGTTTTCGCCCAAGTTTTAGTAAACGGACAGGGATTAAAACCTCAAGCTGATATTTTTGTTGAACCAAATCCATTGAAACGACAGGTTCAAACACCAAAACAAGAAACAAAAAAGTCAAAAATTAAAGCTGATGAGGTGATTGCTTTTGCTAAATTTATTGACCGAAATAACCGATCTTTTTCCACTTGGATAAAATAATTTTTTATTTACTCTTGAATAAAAAATTTATTTCTGATATTCTTTTTAAGTTAATTTAAACTATGGCTGAAATAAAACAAAAAATTAAATTAGTGGTTAAAAAACGAGAGAATAAACCTAATGCCACTAGGCAACAAGGATTAATCCCGGCGGTTATTTATGGTCCAAAAACCAAACCAATTAAAATAGAAATTGATCAAAATACTCTAGAAAAAGTATATACCGAAGCTGGCAAATCCAACTTGATTGACCTAGAAGTTGAAGGCGAAAACAAAAAAGTTTTAATTTACGATTTACAATTTGATCCAGTCAAAGATAATATTATTCATGTTGATTTCTATGCTGTCCGCATGGATCAAGAGATTCACACTGAAATCCCAGTCAAATTAATTGGTGAATCTAAAGCAGTCAAAGATTTAGGTGGTACAATTTTAAATGAAAAAGATACAATCGAAATTGAATGTTTACCCCAAGATCTCATTAATGAGATTGAAATTGATATCGCCATTTTAGATGCCTTTGACAAAGTTATTAAAGTGGCTGACTTAAATTTACCCAAAACTATTAAAATTTTAGATGAACCCGATCAAATTATTGCTTTGATACAAGCACCTCGTAGCGAAGAAGAATTAGCCGAGTTGGATGAAGCTGTAGAAGAAAATGTGGAAGACGTAGAGGTAGAAGAAAAAGGTAAGGAAGAGGAAGAAGGTGAAGAGGGTGAAACCACTGAGTCAACCGAAACTACACCTAATGAAGAAGCAAAATAAAAATTTGATTCTCAATTAAAAAATGGACCTGGTGGGACTCGAACCCACAACCTCCACATTGCAAATGTGATGCGCTACCAATTGCGCCACAGGCCCATATTTCTATTATACATTACCGCTATGGGGATTCGAACCCCAATTACCACCGTGAGAGGGTGGCGTCCTAGCCATTAGACGATAGCGGCCACTTTAGTTAATTGTTAATTGGTTATTGGTTAATTGGTTTAAAAAATTATTTTAGTTTATTAATTAAACTAGAAATCATTTTAGCAATAATTATAATTTCTTTACGCCAATTATTATTTTCAATTTCTGAAATCAATTTTAGATTAAAAGTTATATCCAATAAAGCGGCAACTTCATAAACAGAACTTCTGGAAGTTTTATAAAAATTCATCTTGTCTTTAGAGGATAAACGGCCTGAACCTTCAGCAATATTTAAAGGGACTGAAATGATCGCGCCAATTAATTGATCGGAAATTCTAGAAAATTTTTGCGGAAAAGAACCAGCCTTTACACAAATCAGTTTACTTAGATTCAGACTTTTTTGATAAACAATTAGGTTTTCAAAATTAAATTTTTCCATTTTTCTAATTAACTAATTAACGAACTAACTAAAAACTATTATTGGAGCTGGTGGGAGTTGAACCCACGTCCGAGACTTTGCTCGACCCTGATTCTACAAGTTTAGCTAGGTTTAATGTTCTCTCTATTTCTAAAGACCTAGCAAAACAAAATAGAGAAAAGCCCGAATTTTATCCGATAAAACTTTGGGCAAGAGTTTTATCTTAAGTCACATTTGAAGGTTAATTCTTGATAGTGACGTCTCAAGAGACCTTCTTACCTATTTAATTAGGCAAGAGCAAGTGCAGGTTTTTTGGCACTTGTAATTTTCTTGATTTGGTTCAAAGCGGAATCAAGACCGCTTACTTGCATCAAAAGTTAGTAAAGTTCGTCTAGGCCTTGCAGCCCCATTAAAATAATATAGCATAAAAACACGTTTTGATCAAGATAACCATTGAAAAAAATACTTTAATACTTGATAATTGATTTACGCCCCGATATTCATGGCTATTATTCAAAATTCAAAATTCTATTTATGTCCCCGTAGCTT
This sequence comes from Patescibacteria group bacterium, assembly GCA_028698375.1. GTDB lineage: Bacteria > Patescibacteriota > UBA1384 > JAGGWG01 > JAGGWG01 > JAQVDI01. The sequence goes on from JAQVDI010000003.1 coordinate 3,944, forward strand.
AACTGGCTAAAGCAAGGGCGTCCTAAGCCCTTGATATAGGTTCGAGTCCTATCGGGGATATAATTTTTTCGCTTAAACTCAAAATTTTGACTTTTGAATTCTGACTTTTGAATTAATTAATCGGGGTGTGGCCTAATGGTAAGGCGCAGCGTTCGGGACGCTGAGACTCGCGGTTCAAATCCGCGCACCCCGAATTTGCTGAACGAAGTTCGAACTTATTTTGAGAACTCCGAAAGCAAATTCGACCATTCCATACATTTTAATTTTTCAGGGGAATTTTAGTTATTAAAATTTGCGATTAGACTTAATACGCCCAATCAACTAAAACTCTATTCCTGGCAAAAAAGTTCGTTTTTGCGGACAAAACTAAACAAATAACCACTTTCTCTAGGATAAGACAATGAGACTTGATAATTTTTTAAAGCTTCAAGTTTTTTTGATTGCTGATCATCTGTTAAGGGAAATTTAAACCACTGACAACGAAAAAATAAACTTGCTGGCTCCATCAAAAAACGATCTTGAGCTAATTTTCTAGGATAAGGATAGCCGCTAAAATGCGTTAAATAAGCAAATTTGTGAATTTGGCGGTGATCTTTGGAAATTTTTTCAATAGCTAAACCAACAACACGATGATCTAGGTGTTCATCAAAACGCGATGGATAAATTATTACTTGGGGATCAAACTCAATTATAATTTTAGAAAAAACTTCTACCAGATCATCTTGATTGCTATATTTCAGATAACCATCTTTATAATCCAAAAAAGCTAAATTATTATTTTCTAAACCCAAATGAGACATGGCTTTCTGAAATTCAATTTTTCTTTTTTCTCCTTTGCCGCGACGATTACCATCTGTAACTAAAACTATTTTGACTTCTATGCCACGTGCTAAAGCAGCTTGAATATAGCCAGCACTGGCAAGCGTTTCATCGTCAGGATGAGGAGAAAAAACCAAAACTCTTTTTTCTTTACCACTAAATCCGATGCTGGGCATAAAATAATAAGCAGTTTCAGGGACAATTTTAAAAATTTGTGAATAAATAAAATTACTCAAAAAATAAATTAATAAAATTCCTAAAAGGGATAAGGCGATAAAACGATATCTTCTGAAAAAAGATATTTTAGCTAAATTTTCCACTACTTTATTATAGAAATTTAAGTTAGTATAAGCAAAATGATTCGTCAAATAATTCTTAAATTTTGTAGTTTAACGCACTTAGACCATTGGATAATAAAAATTAAAAAAGGCCCAGGCAAAGGAATAAAATGGACGCTACTGCCATATTCAATGTATTGGCGAGGAGAAACCGAAAAAGAAATGGATAAAATTATTGATAATTTAAATTTAAAAACCAATGCTATTATTTGGGATTTAGGCGCCCATTTTGGTTATTACAGCTTAATTTTTGCTCGTTTAGCAACTCAAGGCAAAGTTTACGCTTTTGAACCTGACCCAGAAGCCTTTAAAAGGCTTCTGTATCATCTTAAAATTAATCGGACCAAAAATGTCCAGGCATTAAGGCTGGCTGTCGGAGAAAAAAATAAATCAGTTTTTCTTGGACAAAAAAAAGGTGCTGGAGAACCAACTAATAAAATAGCTGCTCAAGGATTATCAATGAAAATGGCAAAACTTGATTCTCTAGTGCAACAAAAAAAAATAAAAAAACCCGATTTAATCAAAATTGATATTGAGGGTTATGGCGGAGAAGCGGTTTTGGGGAGCTTAAAAACTATTCGCAAACAAAAACCAATTCTAATATTCAGTTTTCATAATGACCAAGAAATTAAAAAAACGAGAAAAATATTAGAACCTTTAGGATACAAAGCTTTCAGCATCACAAAAAATATAGTAGAATGGAACAAGATACTAGAAACAGTTTTTTTAGCTACTGCTAAAATAAGTTATAATAAAAAAATAATCAGCTAAAAAGGTTTATGCTTAGAAATTGGGAGATAATTAAAAAATGGTGGTGGTTAATAATCATTTTTAGCGCCATAACCGCAATAATTACTTATTTTCTAATTCAAAAATTACCACCTTCGTATGCCACTAAGACCAAAATTTTTATTAGCACTACTTCCAATCAGGCCATTGCCAATATTTATGATGCTCCTTACGCTGATCGAGCCATTAAAACAGTTTTGTCTTTAATCTACAATCAACCATTAATTGAAGAACTGGCGCAAAATAATAATATGACTAGCGAGCAAATGAAAAAAGCTATTCGTGCCGAAAATCTTCCCGGAACACAAATTATTGAGATCACAGTGACCAGCCACAATCCAAATCAAATTATGACGATTGCTAACACTCTCCCGGTTGTTCTAGATAGTTTTTTACTAGAGGTGCAAAAAGGCACTGATTCCAAAAATATAATTAAAACTTCCGTGGCTGAACAAGCAACAACAACAAAGCAAGTAAGTTTATCGCATTTAGAAATAGCTTTTCTCGTTTTTTTGGCTAGTCTTTTTTTGAGCTATTTTATAATTTGGCTAATTGATTACTTTGACAAAACCATCAAAGATAAAAATGATTTAAAAAAATTACACATAAAACATTTGGGTAATTTCGGTTTATTCAAAGGCGTTAATCAAGATTTAAAAGCTATTCTCGATAAACAAAACAGCTTAGCAGCTGAAACTATCCGTGAAGTCAGGGCTAATATTGAATATCTCAAAGAAAAAGACAAATTAGCAACAATCGCAATCACTTCAGCCAACAGCCGTGAAGGGAAAAGTTTGTTTACTGCCAGCTTGGCCTTGATGCTGGGTGAATCTGGAAAAAAAGTAGTGGTGATAGATGGCGATCTTCGCTCTCCCTCGGCCCATAAGTTACTCAAAATTAACAACGAACAGGGATTATCCGATTATTTAAAAGATAAAGAAAGAATAGAAAAAATTATCAAAAAAACTGTCTTTGACAATCTTTGGCTAATTCCTGCCGGTAGAATTGTACCAAATGCTTCTGAATTATTAAGTGCACCAAAAATTGAAAAGTTAAAAAAATGGCTCTCAAAACATGTGGATTATATTATTTTTGACACCCCTCCAATTGGCATTATCAGTGATAGCGCAGCCATCGCTCGTTCTTCTGATGGAGCAATTGTTATTGCAGAAAGAGGGAGAACCAGTTTTACAGACATTATTAACGTTAAAAGTTCTTTAGCAAATATTGGAGCTAATATTTTAGGAGTAGTTTTAACCAAAGTGCCAGCTCAACACAAAAAATATTATTATTAAAATTATTCAGATATTTTAGCCGGAATAATAATCTTCACCCACCTGCCAAAAAAGAAAAAAGCAACCATAATAATAAAACTCCAAAAAACAGTAGGGATTAAGTATTCCGCAGATTGACCAACCCACATCACACTAAAAAAAGCATTAAAAATCAAAAAAGTACCAAAATAATAGCCACCAAACCGATTTTCGGCAAATCGAGAAAAAAATGCCGCCAAAGAACCCAGAATAAAAGTAAATAATAAAATTATCGGCCACCCGCCTATTAAATAAGAATCAATGGTGATTAATGGGTTAAAAGAACCAAAAGAATCACGGCTCACAATATTATTTTCATAAACTCTTTCCATGGCTAAATTTTTGGCGTCAGGTTTATTTTCCCATAATAAACGAGGGACAATCATTTTAAAACCATTGCCCACGCTTTCAAAACCATAAAAACCAAAATATTGCGGGACATTTTGTTTATAAATTAAAAATTGAGCTATATCGGAAAAACGATTAACCAAATAATACCAATCTGTAGCCCAACGATCCTCAATGGAAATATCTAAAGTTTGTTGCAAAGAAACTTTGGCCGAATTGATCTTATTGGCACTGCCATGCCAATTTAATTGTCTAAAAACATCAATATAAACAGGGACGAACCAAAGCCAAAGGCCAAAAACAATTAAGCCGCCAATAATTAAAAAACGTTTTTTGATAAGTGGGAAAAGAGAGAATAGCAAAAGTAAAATCAAAAAAAATGAACTACCTTTCCAGCCAGAAAAGAAAGATAGCCCCAAATTAATTAAAAAGAAAATTGAATAAAAAATCGTTAATGTCCAATTTTTATTTTTAATAGCCAAATAAAGTCCTAAGAATTGAGCCATATGAATAACAGCGTTGATGCGCAACAACACTTCATCTAAACTGGGCATAAACATCAAAATAATTTTGGGGATAAATGCTAAAATTATTAACCAAAAAACGACTTGATCATAATAGTCTTTTTTAATCGCAAGCTTAAATTTGGGTCTTTGATAATTGTAAAAAAGCGCCAACCCACTAACTAAACCAATGTGTGATAGGAGATAATAGCGTTGGCATTCGGCTATGTCAACCATAGAAAAAATACTAGAAAAATTATGAGTTAAAGTAACCCAAGCAAAAGCACCATTAGCATCTAAAAAAAAGAAGAAAGAAGAAAGAGCACTGAAAGTAGCAAAAAAAATTTGGATGAAAAATAATGGTCGCATCAAACGCTGACTAATATTTTTTCTTTTTTCGGGTGATAAAATTTTACCACTCAAAGTCCAATATAAAATAAATATTGAACCCAACCAAGCCAACAAATAAGAAAAAAAAGGATAATTTTTTAAACCAAGAGATAACAAAAAAGGAATAAAAATAATCAAAATACGTGAAAACTTTTTACCAAACATTCTTTATTCTATTATCTGTGATTTTTAACAATTTGTAAAAGCAATTAGTATAAAATGCTAAATTGATTTTTTATAAAGAGTTTTTTGAATAATAAATTCTAATCTTTGACGATAAGTATTCTGATGATTAACTACATTTTTTTCTCCTAGAGATCTTAAACTTTCTAATTTGGTAGGTGATTGCAAAAGTCGATTGCATTTTAGGGCTAAATCTAGAGGACTTTTAAAAAAACCGTTATCAGGATAATTTTTAAATAATTGACGATGTTCCAAACTGTCTGAATATAAACCTGCACCCCCGCAAGCAGGAATCTCATAACTGCGCATATTACTTTGATCTTTATTTCTAAGGCTCACAACATCAAGAATAATTTTACTTTTCGAAATAGCAGAACAATAATCTTTGCCAACAACTGCACCTTTAGCATATTTTTTGAACCGGGGGTATTGAGACCAACCATTACCATACAAAATTAATCTACCTTTAAAATATTTCAAAAATTCATTAAAAAAATTTAAACGTTCAACCGTAGCAGTTCCAATAAAACAAACGTCATTTATAAACTGCTCTTGTTTTTCAGATTTAAAGTGATAATAAGGATCGTAAGCAAAAGGTAAAAAAATAACTTTTTTGGCACCAGATCGCTTTAGCTCCTTGGTAATGATTGATTTCGTAGAAAAAATAAAATCATATAATTTCAAATTTTGCACAAACATAGGCGAATAATGGCTGAAGTTGAAAGGACAATCCGTCAAATAATTAACAATTTTGCTGTTATTGGCGTGGGCTGCTTTAAAAACTGCAGCATTAAGAGGGAAAATTCCTGTGACCAAAATTAAATCCGGTTTAAAAATGTGGATTTTTTTAATAATTTTTCGATTAATTTCCCACCATTCAAAAAACAAATGACCACTTATTTTTCTGAATAAACGGCCAGGCAATGTTTTGAGTGAAGGGGAAATTACCTTTTCGCACATATCAAAAGTATCAATTTTCATTTTCATATCTCTAGCCGCCCTCAGCAGAATCGCTCCCAAATGAAATTCTTCAGACACAATAGCAATTAATAGTAATTTTGGTTTCTGAGTTTTTTCTATTCGTTGATCAGTCATAATAAATTAATCAATAAATTGCTTAACTAAACTATAAACTTCCGACACTGTTATTTTATTTAAGCAAAATCGCTTAGGGTATTTGCAAACTTTGGACAAACAATCAGAACAAGAATATTCTATTTTTCTTATTGCAATTGCCTGCCTTCCCACTGGAGCGAAAAAAGTAGGGCCGAAAAGTCCAATCGTTGGCAAACTAAAAGCAGCAGATAGGTGCATCGGAGCGCTATCATTGCCTATAAATACCGTCGCTTTTTTCATCAAACAAGCCAAATCAACTAAATTAAGTTTGCCAGCCGCAATCAACGGTTTTTTTCTCATCAAATGACTTATTTTTTTTAATTGACATTTATCAGATTTAACCCCCACTAAAATAATTTTGCATCCATGGTGCGCACTCAGCTTATCTGCCAAACAGACAAATTTTTCTTTAGGCCAAGCCTTAGCTTTAAAACGAGAAATAGGGTGCATAATAATTAATTGGTCTTCATCAATCATACTATTATCCTTTAAAAATTTATTAACTTTTTTTTGATTTTTTAGAGGTAAATTAAAAGTAAAGTCTAATTTTTTTCTATCTCTTTCGGATGCTTTAACCAAATCAAGACAACGCTCAAAACGATGAAATTTTTTTCTAAAAACTATCTTATCATTTAACAAAAAATCAAAACCTATACCGCCGAAACCTCTTCTTTGTCTAATGCCAATAAGCCCCATAATTAAACGATTGCGTGGATCATTCTCTTGAAAATCAATCCCCAGATCAAAATGTTGTTTACGCAAAAGTGGTATAAAATTAAGCATTCTGTAAGATAGAAATTTTAATCGATCAGCTTTTTTGAAAAAAAATTGTGAATCTTCCCAACAAATAACGCGATCAATCAGATTGGAAGCTTGAGCAATTTCTCTTTGCCACTTACCGGTAAATAACCAAATTTGTGCTTTAGAATTTTTTTGCCGTAAAAATTTTAATGCCGGAATTGATAATATAAAGTCGCCAATACCATCAGATCGCAAAAGTAAAATTTTATTCTGTTTATTGTTCATTGCATCCACTCATTGCAATTGGCACAAAGAGAAATTTGCCGCCATAATTTTTTGAAATGTTTTTTGCGTATTTGCTGCCATTTTTTTGACATCCAGATCTCCTGAATGGTTTGCTTATTTAAATCTCCTACCATCATAGTATAATGCAGATCCTTGCAGCAAACAGTTACCTTTCCATCCCAAGAAACTAAAAAATCTCTAAATAATTGAACACAAGGTTTTCTTTTTTTATTTATTTTTTGTAATTTTAATCTTAAATCTGGCACTTGACCACCAAAAGTATCAACATCTCTGATGTAAATCGTATCTTGCCTGTCAAGGCGATTACGCCAAAATTTAATAAAATCCTTTTTTTCCTTAAAATTTTTTTTCATTAATAAAAATTGGATCACTAATCTTGGTTTTTTTAATTTCATTTTTTCCCTTTGATTAATAAAATAAAAAATATTATTTAAAACTTTCTGATAAGTGGCCCCACACCGAATTTGTTCGTAAGTATTTTTTTTAAATCCATCTAAGGAGATAATCAATAAATCTAAACTTGGCTTAATTAATAATTTTTGAGTCAATTTTTTATTAAGCAAAGTGGCATTTGTGCTGGTATAAACATGTTTAACACCCATTTTTTTGGCCAAACGCGACATCTTAACAAATCGAGGATGGAGTAATGGTTCGCCTAAACCCATTAATGCTAATTTTTCTAAATATGGATTAGCCACTACTTGCTTTAGAATTTTTTGGTATAAAGCCAAAGACATAAAACCTTTTTTTCTGGTTTGGACTCGATTAATACACATTGGACATGCTAAATTACAATTATTAGTTACCTCTAAATGAATATTCTGCGGCCAAGGCAAAATCCCCTGACCAATTTTTTTTCTAATCACATTTAAACTTCGATTTATAATTTCTGTCCTAGGAAGAGAAAAAAATTTTCTCAATAATCTTTTAGTTTTTGATTCTTGATTAGAAAAATAATCCAACTTAGACATGAAAAAATTGTATTTTTGGTTTCTTTATTCTTATAATAATTATATAAAATTTTAAAAAAAAATTAAAGCTATGAAGAAATTGCAAATCGTCTTTTTCCAAAGAAAACCTCAAAATAATTATTATAGTTTAGAAAATGTTTTTGATAATATTAGAAAATTTTTACCGAAAAAAATTAAATCTAAAAAAATTATTTTGCCCTTTACCAATCAAGGCTTCTGGCGGCTCCTAGCTAATGGATTTTTTGCTTTTAGAAATCAAGGGGGAATCAATCATATCGCAGGCGATATTCACTATTTAGGTTTATTTATTAAAAATAAAAAGACTATCATCACTGTTGCTGATTGTAATTTTCAAAAAAGACCACTACCTTCTTGGCAAAAAAAAATAATTGCTTTTTTTTGGTATAAATTACCCCTTAAAAAATGTGCCCTAATCACGACTATTTCTCCAAAAATTAAACAAGAATTAATTGACTTATTTACTCTTCCTCCTAAAAAAATTAAAGTTATTCCTTGCCCTACTGATTTCGAATTTAAATTCACTCCAAAAAAATTTAATCAACAAAAACCCCAGATTCTTCACTTTGGAACTAATTATAATAAAAATCTGGAAGGGACTGTAAAAGCAGTCAAAGACATTAAATGCCAGCTAATTATTATTGGCCATTTATCAGAAAATCAAAAAAACTTATTAAAAAAATATAAAATAAATTATAAAAATCATTATAACCTAACCAAAAAAGAAATAATACAAAAATATCAACAAAGCGATTTAATTCTTTTCCCATCAATTTACGAAGGTTTCGGCTTACCTATTATTGAAGGACAGAGCGTGGGGCGGCCAATTATAACCAGTAATTTGGATCCAATGAAATGGGTCGCTGGTGAAGGAGCAATTTTAGTCAATCCTAAAAATATCTTAACTATCAAAAAAGCTATATTAGATATTATTTATAAACCCAATTTAAGAAAAAAATTAACTCTTTTGGGTCAAAAAAATATTCAAAGATTTAATAACAAAAAAATTAGCCAACAATTTTATCAGTTATATCGAGCCATAGATTAAACAAAAACTGTTTTAAGTTAAAATGAATTATGAAAAACAAAAATAATCAATACTTAAAAAATGCGATTTTTTTTAATTATTGGCTCAAAAAATTTCTGCCAAAAAATAAAAAGATCTTTATCTTAGATGCTGGCTGCGGAAAAGGTGATTTTCTTTTTTATATTAAAAAACAAGGATACAATAATTTTTTAGGAGTAGACCAAAATATTAAAAAAGTAAAAAAAGCTAAAACTATAACCCAAAAAGTAATCAAAAAAGAAATAAATGATTTTTTAGAAACAAACAAAAAGAAATTCGATATAATTTTTGCCTTGGATCTTATAGAGCACTTAGACAAAAAGGAATCTTTAAAATTTTTAAAGTTGGCTAAAAAATCTTTAATGAGAAAAGGAATTCTAATTATTAAAACTATTAATGGGTCCAGCCCATTTGCTGGTTCATATTTTTGGGGCGATTTAACTCATAAAAATATATTTACTCCTAATTTGCTTAAAAAATTAATGTTAAAAGTTGGCTTTAAAAAAATTTTTTTCAGAGAAGTCCCTCCAGTACCACATGGTTTTTTATCATTAATACGCTATCTTTTTTGGCAAATCATAAAAATAAATCTAAAATTTATCAATCTGGTTGAAACAGGAATGAATCACGAAATTGTTAGTCGTAACATGATTATTGCTGCTTATCGCGAACAAAATCCAAAGCTTTTATAATACTTTTTATCGTTTGTTTATAGGTCCACTGCTTAATTACTTTAGCTGATTCTTTGGCATATGTTTTCGGTTGAATTAATATTTTTTTTAAAGCTTTTTGCAGCTCAAAACTATCTGCTGGTTTAATCACAAAACCATTCCGGCCACTTTCAACTAAGTCATAACTAGCACCAACATTTTTTGTAGTAATAATTGGCAAACCGCAAGCCATCGCCTCGTTAATAACTAAACCATAGTTTTCTTCCAAAGAGGGCAAAACAAATATATCACCAACTTTATAATATTTCGGCAATTCTTTTTGATTAATAAAACCAGTCAAATAAACCTTATTTTTAATCTTATTGTCGCTAATAAATTGTTGATAAATCTTTTTTTCTGGACCATCACCGATAAGCACTAATCCCAAATTATTATCTTTTCTAACTAAATTTTTAAAAGCTTGCAATAAATAAATTATACCTTTACGTTTAATATATTTACCGCTAAATATAATCAATTTTTTCTGATTAAAACCTAATATTTTTTTATTTCTTCTTTTATTTAAGCGCCGACAAGTCTGACGGAAACGATTAACGTCAACTGTATAATTAGCAATAAAAAGTTTTTTCTTGGGTACGCCCAAAGACTTTTCGTGCTCAAAATTAGCTTTTCCAGGCAACAAAATTGCATCCATTCCGTGATAAAACCATTTGAGATATTTTTTTCGCAACCAATTTTTAAAACCAGTTCTTTTTTTCAAATTAGTTGATTCATCATAAAACACTAGTGGAATATGGTGAGAAAATTTGAAAAATCTTAAAACAAAACTAGAAGGATAAAAATAACTATGGAAAATAATCACTTTGGTTTTCTCTTGTTTTAATTTTTTCAAAACATTAAAAAGATAAGGGTTAAAAATTAAAATGCCAGACAGAAAACGTAAATTAAAATTATTTAAAATTTTATATTTATAACCGCCAGTAACATCAATATCAAATAAATATTTATAACCAAAATCTTTATCTAATTTTAGCTGAACACCAAAATTATCATAATAAAAAACTTTTAAATCTATATTTTTTTGCTGGGCCAATAAACGCAATAACGGAGCCCGATATTGATTGGGATGGTTATCAAAATAAGCAACCTTAATTTTCCCCATATTCCCTTGCATTAATTTTAAGATATTGTTTTTTTATCTTATTTTTTTGAGCTAAAAAATAAACACCATATATTGAAGAAAAACGTCGCCAAAAATTTTTCTTTTGGCCCAACTTAAATTCTAATTCAGACCAGAAAGGTAAAAAATAGGTATGAATAGTAAAACCAAATAATTTTAAAGAGATCCATCCCGCTAAATGGATGAGTCGATTAAACCAAAATGGCAAACGAAAAAGTCCTGGCCGTTCAATAACTTTTTTAATAACATAGCCATTGTTTTCTAATAAATAAACAATGGTTTTAGGCGAATAAACACGCATATGGTAAAAAGAATCATGGAAAAAAGGCACACTACCAATCAAAAAACCATTCTTTTTCAGAATTCTTCTGATGTTCTGCAAAGCTAAAGAATCCAAATTAAGATGTTCTAAAACTTCACAAATTACAACTGCATCAAATTCCTTTTCCGGATAAGGAAGAGATTCTTCGACATTACCAATTTTTAAATTTTTGACTCCTTTAATTTTAACTAAATCAAAAGCAAAAACTTGATGTTGGTCAATTTTTAAAGAAAAATATTCTGCACCGCCCGAGGCCCCAATAACTAAAATTTTGCCTTTTTTTATTCTAGCTATACGAAACAAACGTTGAATAATATAAATTGACTCATAAGCTCGACCAATATTAACAAATTTACTTTGATATTCTTTCGGGATGAAACCGGTTTGTTCACTCAAAAAAGCGTCTTTTACTTCTTGATATAAATTATTAAGCATAATCTTCAAAAACATAAAATTATCGTTTTTTAAACCAAACAAACATTCCTTTAGAATAACGATCAAAATTAGGAATCTTTTTTTTATCTAATTGTTTTTTTAACTTATTATCGTGCCATAAATCTAAATCAATCTTCGTTTCCAATCTCATTTTTTGAAATTTAAATTTTTTAAAAAGTTTTAGATATTCATCAAAAGATAATTTAGAAAAAGAATCCTCTTCAAGCAAATAACGATAAAGACTATTATTCTTAATCAAACTTTGTTTTTTCTGTCTTTCTTGAAAATAAACACCAGAATCCAAAATTAAATGTCTAAATTTTTGATATTTGCCCCAATTAAGATGGTCTCCATTTGGCCCAAACCAAATTGGACCAAAAGAAGCATAAAAAAAACCATTTGATGATAAAAATTGATGTGATTTTTTTAGAAAATATGACATATTTTTTACATGTTCTAAAACGGCATCGCTAATAACAAAATCAAATTTATTTTTATATTTATTGGGCAGTTCTTTAAACCCACCTTTATAAAAAATTAATTTAACCCCAAAAATCTTTTTAATTTCTTTTTGCAGATAAGACCAGTGCAAAGGAAAATCAATAGGATCAAAAGCCACAATTTCGCGCGGCCTAAAAGCGGCTAATTGAAATAAATTTTTGCCATAACCCACACCAGGTACTAAAACTTTAGCATTTTTTAAAGATTTATAATGATTACAAATACCATAAACATAATGTTTATGCATCCCTCCATGAAGCCACAAAAAACGATTAATAATTTTAAAATATTTTTTATGTATTTTATTTTTCAAAACAAATCTTAAAATTGAATCATCAATTGGTCTCTTAAGAGTATAAATTAAAAGTTTTAATTTAATAATTAAATTATCTACTGAGATAATTGCTTCTTGTTTATCTTTCTCCAAATCAACCTTAAAATTATCCATAAATTATACTTTTTTTACAAAAACAAATAAATTGGCGCGGAAAATAGCAGGGGCAATTTTTTGATGAATAACTCCTAAAAAATATAAAAAAGCGTTAAAATTTAAATAACGCGGCTCGGATTCGAAACCAATAATTCTACCTTTAAAATTAAATTTTTTCAGCATTTCCCGGAGTTTAAAAAAAGAATTACAATGATAAAAAGTGAGATAAACATCTTTTAATGCCCGTTTAGGTTGAGATTTTTTTATAATTTTTTTATGCCAATTAGCAGGCAATAATTTTGCTAAAATCACAATATAATTCCAAGAGTTAGAGGTGCGTATGCAAATTTGACCTTTATTTTTCAAAACTCTTTTGCTTTCTGAAAAAAATATTTCCGGTTTTTCAAAATGCTCTAGAACATAATCAGCTAAAATTAAATCTACTGAATTATTTTTAACAGGCCAATGAGCTTTATCTTCAATTAATTTAAATTCATCGATCAAGGGATTTTGTTGACCACGCTTATCAATATCAATACCAATCACTTTTTTTACTTTTCCTTTTAGATTAACTAATTGCCGACGCAAAATAACTTGTTCTTTTGATTTAGATTCACCATCACCGCAACCAACATCTAAAACTAAAAAATCTTTTTTCAGAAAACTATTAACTCTTTTATAAAAAGAAATTGTGCCATCGATATTAGTGAAACCTTGCGTTTTGCTTTCCGGGTAAAAAGAATATTCTAAATTCATAATCTTTTTCTAATTATTCCTGTCCATTCACCCTTAATGGTTTCTTGTTTTAAATCTTCCAAAACTTTAGAAAGGGAACCACGAAAAATCTGTTCGTGCATTTTAGTCGCTTCTTTGGCTAAAACAATTTCTAAATTTTGGTCTAAAGAATTTAAAAATTCCAAATCACGAATTAAACGATAGGGAGAAAAGAAAAAAATCAGTGCCTTCTCATCGTCCCAATTAAATTTAATAATCTGAGCTAATTTAGTACGACCTTTTTTAGGCAAAAAACCAAAAAAATCAAATCCTTTAGACCGAAAACCTGAAACAGAAATAACAAAGTTTAAAGCAGACACACCTGGGATAAATTCCATTGCCAGCCTATTTTCGATTGCCCAATTAACTAATTTTTGTCCCGGATCAGCAATCCCTGGAGTACCTGCTTCAGACACAAAAACTATATTTTTATCCTCTCGGATAGCTTGCAGCACTTTATTTAAATTACGCTCATTCTTACCTTCAAAATATGGATAAATGCTTTTTCTAATTTTAAAATGACTTAAAAGCTTTAAAGTTTTAATTGGCTTTTCTGCTAAAATTAAATCAGTTTCTTTTAAAATACGTAAAGCTCTTAAAGTAATATCTTCCAAATTACCAATTGGTAAAGCCACAAAAAAAAGTTTTCCCATGCCTGGATTATAGATAGAAGAGCTAAAAATTACAAGAACATGGCAATATCTGCAATCACGAAAACTATAAGCGCGGCGTAGGCGAAAAATTTAATCCAACTGCTAGGACGATGTTCACCTACAATTTTTTTGTCAAAACCTAATTTTAGCAACACAATCAAAACAAAAGGCATTAACAGACCGTTTAAAACTTGAGAGTAAACCAACACTATCATCGGATGCAATCCTAAAAAATTAATTGCTGCGCCCAAAAATAAAGCCAATAACAAAACAATATAAAAACTTTTAGCTTGAACCATTTTTTTATTTAAACCCTCTTTCCAATTAAAAATATCCGCCACCACATAAGCGCTAGAAGCAGCTAAAACCGGGATTGCAATCAAACCAGAGACAAAAATGCCAATGCCAAAAAGCAAAAAAGCTAAATTACCAACAGCTGGTCTCAAAGCCTCAGCTGCTTCTCTCGCCGAACCAACCAATCCATCACCAAAACCACCAAATAATGTGGCCCCAGCAGCAATAATTACAAAATAAAAAATTAAATTTGAAAAAACCATGCCAAAACGAACCCCATAATTTTCATTTTTCAAATCTTTAATTTCTTTTTTTTCTTCAATTTCTTCAGTTGCTTGCCAAAAAACAATATAAGGGCACAAAACTGTTCCCAACATCGCAACCGCCAACAACCAAATGTCTTTATTCATCCCGAGTAAAGGATTAACTGTATTTATCGCTACCTGGCTCCAATCAGGACGCGCCAAAATAGCAGAAATTATATAAATCAAAAAAAGTGGAGTCATTATAAATAAAAAGCGAGAAATAAAAGCATAACTTTCTTTAAGTAAAAGAAAAATAAAAATTATCAAAAGAATTAAAACAATTAAAAAATTCGGAATATGAGTAGATGCATTTATGATATCAATCATCACCCCAAAATTAGCACCAATTGTTGCGACATTAGATGCTAAAACAATTAACGCCATCATAACCGCAATCTTAAGCCCCAATTTTTCTCTAATCAAACGAGCAAAACCTTTACGCGTGGCCACAGCCAAAGTAGCAGAAATTTCTTCAATGGCAATTAAAAATGGTGTAGAAAGAAAAATAAGCCACAACAAAGAAAAACCGGAAACAGCGCCAGCTTGGATATGAGTAATAATTGTACTGGGATCATTGTCCGCCGCACCTGAAATCGTGCCATTTTTTACTTTAAGAAAAAAATGGTTAATGTTCCGTCGCTGCTTTTTGGGTATAGGAAAAAGTTGATTCAGCCACTCTAAAGTTAACCGGCTATCCTGCTTAACTTTGTCGCGAACTTGCTTTACCAAATCCTTTTTCATAAATAAACTGATAAATTTTTAACCAATTTAAAAAAGACACGTCTTCTGCTCTCGCATCTTTTTTTATTGTCGCTTTTTCCAATAAATTTTGCAAAATTAATTTTTCCACTTTTAAACCAACTGCTAGATTATTAATTAATTTTTTTCTAGGACTAGAAAAACCAAAACGCAAAAGTCTAAAAAAATTTTTTTCTATTTTTTCTCTTTTTAATTTGAAAGGTAGGGGATAGCAAAAATTTTCCAGAACAATCACTCTGCCATCAACCTTAGGTTTAGGTTTAAAAGAACCAGCTTTTACCAAAAACTCGCGCCTTGGAAAACAATAAAATTCAACACTCAAAGAAAATAATGATTTTTTTGACTGACACAATTCATCAGCTACTTCCCGTTGAATTAAAAAAACTGCCTTTTCGGGAAAATTAGTTTGTTTAAAAAAAAGTTGAATAATTTTTTTAGAAACATTATAAGGCAAATTGCCAATAAGCTGATATTGATCTGGCAAAATCTTTACTAAATCTAAATTAAGGACATCTCCCATCACAACACGCACATTATTAATCAAGTTCAAACGAGATTCAAAACGCTCATCTTTTTCAATCGCAGTCACTTGGTATTTTTCCGCTAAAAGTTTAGTCAAATAACCAGGCCCAGCACCGATCTCCACAACCGGTAAATCATAATCTAAAAGCCCAACAATTCGTTTTAAAATATTTTTATTTTCTAGAAAATTTTGCCCCAATGCTTTTTTGGCTTTAACCATAAATTTTAATTTATTATTTCTACTTGAACATTATAAATTACACCTTGTCCCAAAGAAACACCTAGCCCCTCAAAAGCAGCAGTTGATAAATCCACTACCACTGGATAGGAAAAACCATTATTGCCACCACTCGCTGTTGCCTCTATCCATTTGCCATTACTCAAATTGGTAATTAACAAACGCGTACCACGCGGCACCAAGTTACAAGCAGCTAACATTTCGCCTGTTCTGATATACCATTTTGCTTGACCAGTAGCTAAATAAGTGGTCGGTGGCTTGGTGCCATAAAGAATAATTCTATTTTTTGCTGGCTCAACTACTTTCTCTGATATTTTTTCGCTTGAGACATCATCACCATTTACACTAGTAATTTTGTAAACAACTTCTTTAACCCCATCAATTCCGGATTCTAAAACTTCTGTATTGCCAATAACAAGATCAGCACTTGGTCTTTTTTCTACCTCAAAAGCAACCGGCTCTTCTTTTTTTTCAATTCTTTCACCCCAATGAGTTAAAACTATTTTCATATTATTTGTGATTTTAGATCCTAACGCTGGTTCGATTTTATCACGAGAACCAAGTACAATGTCTTTTTCTTTTAATAAATCTGCCACTGTCTGCGCCCAAGAACGCACCATTGATTCATTTTTACCAATTTTTAAACTAATCACTGGCGCTCGATCAATTTTTATTAAACTACCCTTACAAGCCATTAAAGGCAGACTTAAACGTTTTTTATCTTCAGGGTAAATTAACAAATTATTATTAATAAAAAATAAATCCAAATTAGTCTCAGTCGCCCAAAATTCAGATATCACATTGTCATCTGAAACAACCACCCGCTGTAAACACCAAAAATTCTCTGCCCCTTTAACCCGGTTAGCGGTCCCTATACCAAAAGAGATAACTAAAATTAAAGCCACAAAACCAATACCGTAAATAATTGCTTTTATTTTTTCCATGTAGAACTATGGTATAGGAAAATTAATACTTTCTCAAATCTTGACTTCAATTTATTAAGATGTATTATGGATACATCTTGAATATTAAAAACAAGGAGCACCCAAATGAATAATAAACTTCTTTCATATAAAAGTTTATTATTATCAAGCGCAGCAGGAGTTGTTAATAGTCATTTAAGAACATTAAAACGACAAGGTCTACTGAAAGAAGGAGATTTTTGGCGTTATTACCTTGTTAATGAAATCATTTTGCGTGTCGTTAAAAAACAATGTAAATTAGCCCCAGAATCAATTACCAAAGTTGATCTTGAAATTGATTTTAACACTCAACAAATTCGTTTTGTTTTTTATGACAAAGAGGGCCAACGGCATCAAGGATTATTTTGCATAGAAAAAAGAACTAGCTCACCAGTTTATTTTGTTCCTCTAGCAATCAGTAACTTGCTTTGAAGGATTTCACAAGAGGCATTATCTTGCCTCTTTTTTATTTTTTAAAAACCATCTACTATAAATTTATGTTTAAGCTCACCGATCCAATTGAAAATTTAAAAGGAATAGGGGACAAAATTGGCGCTAAATTTCATCATTTAGGAATTTCGTGCCTTAAAGATCTGCTTTTTGTTTTTCCTAAAAGTTATTTAAATTTAAACTCAATCAAAGAAATTAATAAGATAAAACTAAATGAAAAACAAATAATTAGAGGGAAAATTTCTCACTTGCGTTTAGTTAGGACACGTTTTCGCCGCTTTACTATTTTGGAAGGTATTATCAACGACCAGAGTGGTAGTATTAAATTTGTTTTTTTTAACCAACCATATTTAGAACCAATTATTAATGATAAAAAGGTTTATTTTTGGGGAAAATCACGTTTGAAAAATGGCCAAATGATTTTAGAAAACCCTGGTTTCGAATTAGCTGACAAACCAAACGAAAATCAATTCTTACCCATTTACCCCAGTGTGGCTGGTCAATCTAGCAAAAAAATCCGTTATTTTATTAATCAAATTTTACCTCTTGCTAGAAAGATCAAAAATCCTTTTAACGTTGAAATTGAACAAAAATACGATTTATGTGATTTCCAAAAAACTATTCGAAATTTGCATCAACCCAAAAACATAACCAGTTTAAGCAAAGCTAAAAAAACTTGGGCAATTTTGGAATTATTAAGTTTTATTGGTCAAAGCAAACTAATGAAAGACAAACAAAAAACTTATCAATCATTTTGCTTAAAGTCTTTCCCCCTAAAATCTTACATCAATAATCTACCTTTTACTTTAACCATTGATCAAAAAACTACCTTAAAAACTTTATTAAACGAATTCCAAAACCAATCTTCCGTTCCGGGGTCGGAATATGGTTTTGCGAAGTCAGTTTTATTAAATGGTGATGTCGGCAGCGGGAAGACCATTGTGGCATTTTTAATCGCTATTAATACAATTTTGAACAAAAAACAAGTCGCTTTAATGGCGCCAACTGAAATCTTAGCCAAACAACATTTTGACACTTTCCAAAAATTTTTCTCTGACTCCAAGTTTAAAGCTTGTCTTATTACTAATTCACATAAAATTAAAATAATAAATAAAAAACAAATTAATTTTAAAGTGGGGGAGTTAAAAAATGTAATTAATAAAAACCAATTTATTTTTGGCACTCATGCGCTCTTACAAGAAAAAGTAAAATTTAAAAATTTAGGTCTAGCTGTAATTGACGAACAACAACGTTTTGGCGTTAAACAACGCGCATTATTACGCCGTAAAAGTAATAACCCTAATTTTCTACCACATTTACTTTTATTAACCGCGACACCAATTCCCAGAACTTTGGCCTTAATGGTGATGCAAGATTTAAAAGTTTTATTTTTACACAGCACACCCTTTAAACGTCAAGTAAAAACACAAATTTATTTAGAGAGATCGCGTCAAAAAGTGAACACAGAAATTTTTAAAAAATTAAAAATGGGAGAACAAGTATTCGTGGTTTGCCCAATTATTAAAGAAAATGAAAATTTAGATTTTGATAACCGCAAAGCTGCGGAAATTGAATTCAAAAAAATTACAACCACCTTTAAAGACTACAAAGTGGGGTTAATGCATGGTAGACTGAAACCAAAAGAAAAAGAAAAAGCAATTGCTGATTTCCGTAAAGGGAAAACACAAATTTTAGTTTCTACTTCAGTCGTTGAAGTGGGTGTGGATATACCACAAGCAACTATTTTATTAGTTGAAACGGCTGAACGTTTTGGCTTATCGCAATTGCACCAACTGCGTGGCAGAATTGGCCGGGCAGGGGATAAGGCCTTAGCTTTTTTTATGACCAATTCCAAAGAAGCAACTCAAAAATTAAAAATTTTAAAAGAAACCGATGACGGCTTTCAAGTCGCTATGGCAGATTTAAAACAACGCGGCCCGGGTCAAATATTAGGTCAATCCCAACACGGCTTATTAAATTTCCGCTTTGCCAACATTTTTGATAATCGGATTATCAAAACAGTCAAAGAAATCATCAAAACCAACCCACAACTTTCCAGCCAAATTTACAAAAATATATTTAAATGATTACATATTGCTACCAGCATTGCGGCGATGGCAACAAAAAAGAGATTGTCCCGATCGCAAAGCGATCGAGGATCTTCAACTTTCAGTCGGGACCGCGTCGTCAAATAAAACGAAAACTCCTCTTAATTATAAAAAATTTGCACTGAATAAAAATAGGATTTAAAATAATGTAAAGTGGAAGAGATAATTCTTTATCTAAAAAGCAAACAAAAACTATTAACAATAATTATTTTAGTTCTCACTTTTGTGGCTTTACTAGTTTACCCCATAATTTTACTCAACAAAAAACCGAGTGAAGCTAAAACTAAAATTAGTGTAGAAGTAGCTGGTGCGGTCAAAAAACCTGGACTTTTTACCTTAGATAAAACCGAACGCGTAGCTGATGCAATTTCTTTAGCAGGTGGCACCACGGAAGAAGCTGACAAAGAATATATTAATTCCATGTTGAATCAAGCTAGAATTCTGGAAGATGGAGAAAAAATATTGATCCCAAAAGTATCAAGCGCCAAGACCCAAGCATCAAATAAAACAACAACTATCAGCAGTTCAAACAAAACCAGTAGCGAAAAAGCATCAGCTGGACAAATTATAAATATTAATACCGGAAGTTTAGACGAATTAGATACTTTACCGGGGATTGGAGCCACTTATGCTCAAAGAATTATTGATTATCGCACTCAAAATGGCGATTTTAAATCAATTGGTGAAATTGAGAATGTGAAAGGGATTGGTCCGAAAACATTCGAAAAACTTAAAGATCTTATCACGATTTAATAATCGTCAATTGTAAAATTACTAATAGCTGATAACTAATCAATTTTTTGAATTTTTAAATTGGGATATTAATTAGAAATTAGTGCAATTAGAAATTAGAAATTTCCACCATTCTTTGCTTTAGTGGGCGATTTCTTGAGTCCTAGTTTCACGAATGGCAACCACTTTAATTTCACCCGGATATTTAAGATCATGTTCAATTTTTTGCGCAATATTTTTCGCCAGTTTTTTGGCTTCATAATCGGATATTTCTTCCGGCTGTACAAAGACGCGCACTTCACGACCCGCTTGAATAGCATACGCTTTTTCTACGCCAGGAAAAGAAACCGCAATATTTTCTAGTTCTTTAACTCGTTTAATAAATTCTTCTGTCGCCTCACGACGTGCACCAGGTCGGGCGCCAGAAACCATATCAGAAGTTATGATGATCCAATCTTCCGCTGTTTTTGGTTCTACTTCTTCGTGGTGAGCCACAACTGCGGCAATCACATCATCACTAATTCCATACTTCTTTAAAATATCTTTACCAATAGCGGCATGTGAACCAGGCACTTCATGATCAACAGCTTTACCAATATCATGAAAAATGCCAGCCATTTTAGCAACCAATACATTAGCTTTTAATTCTTCAGCCAACATACTAGCGATACGCGCCACTTCAATAGAATGTTGCAAAACATTTTGTCCGAAACTAGTTCTAAACTTTAAACGGCCTAATAATTTTACTAAATCACTATTAACCCCAGAAATACCCAAGTCATAAAGCGCGTGCTCTCCTGCTTCTTTAACTTGTTTGGCAACATCTTCTTCGGCTTTTTTAAGCAATGCTTCAATGCGTGCTGGATGGATTCTGCCATCTTTAATTAATTGTTCAAGTGCCATGCGAGCGATTTCACGACGAACCGGATCAAATGAAGAAACGGTTACCACCTCCGGGGTATCATCAATAATTAAGTCAACGCCAGCTAAACGTTCAAAAGTTTGGATATTGCGCCCTTCACGACCAATAATCCGACCTTTCATTTCGTCATTAGGAATCGCTACCGCCGAAACTGTATGTCCAGCCGTAAAATCTTGTGCCAAACGACTTAAAGTTGAAGCCAAAATTTTCTGGGCAATTTTGTCACCGTCTTCACGCGCTTCTTCTTCCTTTTCTCTAATCATTTTTAAGAGATCATCACCATAATCTTTTTCCACTGCGCGAAATAACATTTCCTTAGCCTTGTCTTTTTTCAAACCAGCCACTTCCTGAAGACGTGTTTCTTCTTCCTCTCTTAACTTTTGAGTTTGATTTTTAATTTCCTCAAGTTCTTTTTTGATTTTTTCTTCAGCATCAACCTTTTCTTTCAGATCTTGCTCTTTTTGCTGTAAATAATTTTCTTTCGTACGCAATGAGCTTTCTGTTTCTTGAAAATACTTGTTTTTTTCTTCTTCGCGAGTTCTAGCATCGTCTTTAATTTTAAGTGCTTCGTTTCTAGCCTCGCTTAAAATTTTTTCTTTTTCTTTCTTGGCATTTTCCAAGATTAAATTGGCATCTTTTTGATTTTTTTGTTTCTTGGTGGACGCTAAAATTTTGGGGGCAACATAACCAATTGCTACACCGGCTAAACCCAAAATGGCGTAAATTAAAATTACTGGCATAAAAGTTCCTTTTTAGATTTATTTGGTAAATATTAAACATTACGAACGCTCTGATTCTATAAAAAATAGTATCCAAAGTCAATCTATCAGAGAGCAACAGATTAAAAGTTATCCACAGATTTTTTCTATCAGTCATTGCGAGGGGCACTTCGACAAACTCAACATAAACTTTTCGACGTGGCAATCTCAAAAAAATTAAATCCCAAAAAACTTTTCTGCATTTTGAGTAGTAATTTTGGCGAGTTCTTCTAATTTTATCCCTCGTAAATCAGCTAATTTTCGAGCGATATCTTTTAAAAAAGCAGGCTCGTTGCAACGCGTATTATTGGGTGATAAAAACGGAGAGTCGGTTTCTAACATCACACGACTTAAATCAATTTTTTTGAATGTATTCTGAATAGCCAAATTATAAAAAGTAAGATTAGTAAATGAGATATAAA
>JAQVDI010000038.1 GCA_028698375.1 Patescibacteria group bacterium
AAATTATAACTTTTTTTGATTATATAAAAAACTTAAAGTATAATATAAATATAAACTAATTTTTATCTATGGCATGGTATTGGTGGGTGGTGATCGCAGTAGTGATTATCGCTCTAATCTGGTGGGCGGTTTCTGCTTCAAAGTAAAATAGATCAAAAAAAATTAGCCCTCAAAAATTTATATTATTTTATATCTCACAACTTTATAAATCATGCAACCAAACCAAAACTTCCACTTTAGGAGCGGAAGGTGATTTAAAATAAAACCCAAATGCCATATATAATAGTTGACTCCGGCTTCGGCGACATCAAGAGCCGACACGGTTTTCTCATGGCTTTTGGCATCACGAAAACTCGAAAGTGCAAATCCGGCAATCGCCGTTGCCAAACCCAAAAATAGCACCGACGCTATCATAATAATCGGCGAATAGGCGCCCTTAGAAAATTCGGATTTAAAAATTCGTTTGGTGATAGACAATACCATAATATCTAGCGACTAAAATATATTCTTCCCTTTTCGAGATTAATAGTACATTTGTAAGCAGAATCAGGATTAACAGAAATAAATTTCGAGAAAACAGTTTTATTATTTTTAGGATACAAAACTGTAACTTTGTACTTTCCGGTCGGCAACCGTCTTATTGAAAAAACACCATTAGAATCAACTACGGCTGATTTAGAGGCGACAGTGACTTTATAACCTACGGCCGGCAATCCTTTTTCATCTAAAACGCTACAAGTAATTTTAGCTGATGAAAATTTAAATCCAATTTTCCCAAGCAAACTCTCTATAGAATTATTTATTTTTTCAATTTGATTCGCAATATATACAATTGATTTATTTTGAGTAAATAACACAACCGTTTTATTTTTTAACATATTTAATTGAAAAGATGCTTTTTGTCTCAATGGCGCTTTGTTATAAGTGCTTTTCAGCCAAATGCCGCTGGCAATTTGATTTGCGGATAAATTCATCTGTGTTAAAGGTGCCACTGAATTAATTTTAATAGTTTCGGCCGGGACATAACCTAAATCCAACATTGTTTTTTCAAATTCTTCATCTGATATTTGAGCGAAAACTTTCCTGGTTTCAAATATATGATTCGCAATTAAATCTTGACTATTTTCATTTAGCGCATTAATTGAAGATGTTGATCTAATTGGTTGTTGCGGTTTAAGATTAGGATAATATTGCTGCAGCAAGCTATATTCGTACTGCAAGACATTAAAACACTCCTTGTCATTTTTTATATTAATATCATTGAGTGCAGCTTGAAACAAATTTTGATTTAGATACCACAAACTGAAAAAACCATTCCAGAAACCATTATCATCTCTCGAAAATGCTGGATAATATTTACCAGCATATTTTTCTGGACATTGATTTTTTCTCGATGCATTTAAAGTGTTCACAAATGGATTATCACCTAAAATACCTCCGGTCGCACCAAAAGCAGAAGGATGTTTACTCCCAATATTTTCCAACAATAAATCACCCATCTTCTCAACTATATAGTCTGTTGACAATCCGGATAAATCATTTATGGAAATTAATTTTTTGGGATTGAAATAGCCTAAAGATGATGAACCAAAAAATATTGTATATTCATCATAACTACCCATGCCCATTCTCTCATCGCTAAGGGGGAAATCTGTTATAAAAATTGTAGGAGTATCGATTTTGGTTTGTAAAACAATACTTTGTATGATTTGGCCAAAATTTTTAAATTGAGTTGCAAAATATGTATTTCTAAAATAATAGTCCTTACTGCTCAAAAAAGAACAAAATTTTACTCCACTAAAAACTTCACAATAAACAGAGTTAGATTTTTTATTGAAAAGAGTAATACTAACTGGAACTTCAGCATCCGCAGCATAATCAAGAATATGCGTACTTAGTTTTTCTGCTGGTAAAATATAATTTTGTGATTCAAACTTCAAAATGTTACTTTTACCAAATTCAGACGATAAAATATCTAATTTTTGATTCAAAGGACCCAAATCATAAATTGTGGTGGCAAAATCTTTATCACCATGATCTAAACTGATATTTTTAACACAATTAGATAAAATCGTACCATCATCTTTCTGACAAATGATATTAGTTCTAATGTTTTTTTCTTTTTTTAAATTAATCGGTTGACCAGTAACACCATCCATAAATTTAAATTTTGGTTGAAAATGTCGATCGCTAGTTTCAATAGAAACTTTATAGCTAACATCAAAATAGCTTGATTTAATAATAGAATCATATTTTAAATCTTTAGCTGTAAAACTTAAGGTGGCTTGGGAAGGATCAACCAAATAATATCCTTTCAATTTGAGATAATCCGTATCAATTTTTAATGCATAATCAGCTTTATCAAATTTGTAAACATAATTGATATAAAAATTATAAGGTTCTGGTTTATCATCAATATAATAATCAGCAGCAGTTTTAGTGTCTCTACCGAAGCCATTTGGCATATACATTATAGAAATCGGCACATTAGCAATCGGCTGGTTATCGCCCACGTCAACAACTGAACCACGAATTTCAAATGTATCTTTAACAGCCCAAAGTTGTTTAATCGGTAAATCTAACCGATAATATAATTTATTGTTTTTAACATAAAGATTTTTAATCAAATCACTTGGTTTCAACTCAATAAACTGTTGCTCATCATTAACATAATTATTATTTAAATCCAAATAATAATCATCGGTTAAGTATGCGTCTCTCCCCTGTATGTCAAATGTAACTTTTAAAGATTTTTCCGGAATATCTGGCGAAGAAATATTAGGTAAATCATTAATTTCATAATTTACATCAAGCCTGTCTGGTTGCGGTAAAGCAGAATCAGAACCATCCAAATCTGTCCTAGTTTCAGTTTGTCCTCCTGGCGTTACGCGAATCACACCCTCTGTTGCAATATGATGGTCTGGTGTCTGCATTTCACCAAAAAGTTCAAATTTAGTCCAATCAATTGCCTCATAATCTAAATCTAAGACGATATTAATGTTGGAAAGATTATCACCTGGCATAATTTTAAAACCATTCTTATAAGCAGAGGGGGGGGTTGGTTTATAACAATTCCACTTATTAAGATTATACTGCCTCATCATAGCGCAAACTTCTAGATATTGACCTTTTGCGGAAATTTCTGCCGGGCTAATAGTAATTTTATAATTACCATTATTAGTCATTTCATTATAATCAGAGTGCAAAATATCATCTTTAGTAATATTCCACGGCTTATCAAAACCATTAACCTTAGCCGCCACTTCCACATTAGACAAAGCGAAACCTTTGTTATCGGTAATTTTGCCACTAATTGTTGCTTCTACAGGAACCACTTTTCTGTACATCCTCACGTCTTGGATGGCATAATCTTGGGGATTACCGGCTTCCGTTACTGAAAAAATAAAAGTTTGCATTGCCCCAGGATCACTTCTGTCAATCCGAGGGATATTCTTTGTAGAATCATACGTTTCCCACCGACCTCCAAGATAGTAAGAACCCAAGACATAATTATCTTTCACAAATTCCATTTTAAGATTAGAAAGTGTAGTGCCGGGAAGAACAGTATCAATACTTTTTACTTCGTAATTGTATTTTACTTTACCTGTGCCAGTATCAAATTCGCTTAAATTTTCAGAAGAGATGCCAGACCAATCAGGAGATTTAGAATCTGGCTTATAAAGATTAACTGTAGCACCAGCAAGAGGTTTGCTATTAACTTCATCTAAAATTTGGCCGCGAAGAGTAAAAGTTTTAGGTGCAGTAGCTGGGGATTTTGTTAAATAAATTGTGTTAGCGCCATGAATTCCTTTTGAATTAATTACCGCACTATAATATGTGTTAAGGGTGGTTAAAATAGTGCTGTGATTGTCCATGAGGGCAGCCAAAGAATAAGAACTAGCACTGGCATTGGAATATGGGATATCGCTAACTGAAAAGTATCCATTGGGATCAGAATAAGCAGATCTTCCAGCAATAGTAACTTTGGCGTCAGAAAGAGGAATATCAGTCCCGGTTTCTTTTACAAAACCAGTCACCGTGAAAGTATCAGTTGGCGAAGGTGTAACCGAATCTTCACAATCTGGCCCAAGTCGAACGGTTGGTGCACCTCTTCTGTCGTTCACATAAGGAAAATGAGGCGAAGGAACATTTACCCAATAAGAATCGTTGTTGGGAAGAACGGCCGGAAAACGAGAGCCACTTGTAAAATAGGTGCGATAGGTATTAAAATTAGCCCAACAATTTGATGGCTGATCATCTCTGTCGCTTAGTGCCCACCAGCGACCATCATTGATCATCCCCAGATAACGCACGCCATTGGTATAAAAAGGATGACCACAACGATCAAGCCCCAAATATCGGTAAGTGCCATTATAAGAGTTATTAGCAGCATCAGAAACAACCCAAGAACAAGTTGCTGGATTTGTGTCAGCCTTAAGATTTAAAGCATCAGCCAATAATTTAAAATGACCACTATTTGCCAAAAGCAATGATACCCCAGCCGCAAAAAAGAAAATTGCTGTTGGAATTAAATATAATAATTTTTTCTTAAACATGAATCAATAATAACTTATTATACCAAAAATAAATTTATATGTTTATTATACCCCCCCCCGCTTTAAAAAGTTATCCACACCCACTTGAAAACTATTGCCCAAGCATCAATTAACAAATAATTTTATCTTCAGTATAATCCATACCATTCCAGATATTGGCTAGCAACATCTGGGTCATCAAAACGAGTATGGCCATCAGGAGCTCCTAAGATCACAAAAATAGTCGGGAATTTTTTATTAATATCTTTTAATCCAACCAAGCAATTCCCAGCTTTATTGGTATAACCAGTTTTAATACCGCTAAAACCAGCATCAGTTAATAATCGATTAGTGCTAATTAAAGAATGGCAACTGCCACTTTTGGTACAAATCTCTGCAGTTGGCATAGAAACAGTTTGCTTTAAAAAATTATTTTTTAGGAATTCTTTACTTAGTAAGTAAAGTTCCCAGGCAGTTGAAACATTTTTCTCACTTAAACCGATTGGATCTTCAAAATAAGTTTTTTCTAAACCTAATTTTTGAGCCTCTTTATTCATTTCTGCGACTAAATCAAAACCTTTCTTTTTTAAATCAAGCCGCAAAGCTTCAGCCCCGTCATTAGCTGATGGAATTAACAGGGCAATAATCAAATCTTTAATTGTAACTTTTTCACCAGCATAAAAACCGCCACTTGAGCCTTCTACTTTTACTGCGCTTTCAGGAATAGTAATAACTTCATCTAAATCACGGTTTTTAGCTAAAACTAAAGTCGTCATCATTTTGGTAATACTAGCAATTGGTCGCACCTCATTTTTTTCTTTTTCCCAAATAATTAAATCATTATTCGCGTCTACCACCAAACCAGATTTAGTGCGAAAATTATATTTAACACTTTTATCAAGTAATGGAAAAGTTTTAATGATAAAATTTGGCTCCAAAAAATTACTATTTTGTTTTATCTCTGGTGGATTAAATTTGGCTTCCAACCTCTCATTAGCAGATTGCCAACCAATAATTCCAGTGAGCATAATTAGAAAAACAATCAACGAATTCATATACACATTATACAAAAAATTGACCTAATTGCACTAATTATTCTAATTTCCCCACCCAAAGGCTATCGCCATTGTAGCGGACCCGGCTGGGCGCAAAGCTTTCAACGGGTAATCAATACCCAAAACCTAATAATATAATATCTAAATTAATAGATTATTAAGAACTAAAATTTTGGTTATTGCGGTAAGTATCGTTGTTGCAATGCAACTTATCGTTATGTCTTGTTTCTTGTATCTTTTATATTAATCCCGAGCTCTTTTAACTGTTCAGGAGCAATATCGCTGGGTGCGTCCATCATAAGATCTCGGCCATCACCAGTTTTAGGAAA
>JAQVDI010000004.1 GCA_028698375.1 Patescibacteria group bacterium
TATAATGCTAATGTGCGTGATTTTAATACTGCTATTCAGGTTTTTCCTTCTAATATGATTGCTCCTGCTTTAGGTTTTAAAAATTTTGATTTATTTGAATTAGCCGAAGGAGAAAAAGAAGCTGCGGAAAAAGCGCCGGAAGTAAAGTTTTAAATAATGTTGCAATTTTAGCTTTGTGATATAATAAAAAAGTTAACATATTAAAAACTAATTAAATTTTATGGTAGATGAAGAAGGTGCAAAAACAGGAGGTGTTTCTCAGGCGTCTAACGACAATGGCGACGGCAAGGGAATGGCTGCTATTTCCTATTTGGGAATTTTAGTGCTAATTCCTTTATTAACTAAAAAAGATGATCCATTTGTGAAATTTCACGTGCAACAAGGTTTAGCTTTACTTGTGGCTGGTGTTATTTGGGGTTTTGCTTGGATAATTTTAGCTTTTATCCCAATTTTGGGTTGGTTAATAGCCATGGCTGGTTGGGTGATTTTAGTCGTTTTAATGGTGATGGGAATTATCAATGCTGTTAATGGCGCGGAAAAACCCTTACCTATTTTAGGTGGTTTTGCTAAGGCTTTCAAAATTTAAAATTTTTCTGAACAATAGTTTAAGTTTAGATCTAATTGCCCTCTTTTTTAGAGGGTTTTTAGATTGATTATTTTACTAATTTTGTTTATAAAAAATCCGCGTTTTAGCGCGGATTAGGATAAAGATTGTGATTCAGCTTTTTGATTTAAGGTTTGCATAAAAGGGTAGAGATAATTTTTATTTTCATTATCACATTGTATAGCGAGGTCATATTCTAAAATACGATCCCAAATGCGAATACGTATCTCAAGAATAATGTCGTAATCATCATCATCTTGGACGCAATCTACCCTCCAAATTTGTGATCCATTGCGCCAGATAAAAACTTGAGTTTTGGTTTTTTCTTCTATGCCCAAGAACCCAAAAAACGGCCAGATGATTCTGCTAAGTTTTACCAATAATGGTTCAGAGTGCCAATAAGTTTTAATGTGTTTATCATGTATGGAATTTAGAACTAATGAAAATAGGTTAGTAATATCGATGGTGCCGGTTCCAACTATCATGACTGTATCCTGTTTATTAAGGAATAAGCAAAGACATCGTAACCCAGTAGGTAAATTTTGTCAACCAAATTTTAGTTGTTCCGATAAAATTTGGCTTTAAATTTATGTTATTTTATATTATGATAAGATTATAATGAGGGATCAAAAAAATTCTAATTTAAGCGATAATATAACTTTAAAAGAAGCACAAACGCGAGCAAGAAAATTAAGAAAAATTTTAGATAAGGCAAGATTTGCTTATCATGTTTTAGACAAACCAATTATTGATGATGCCGTTAATGATTCGCTTAAAAATGAGTTAGAAGAGTTGGAACGAAAATTTCCAGAGTTAAAAACACCAGATTCTCCAACTCAGAGAGTGGGTGGTGAGCCTTTGGCTAAATTCAAAAAACTAGCTCATCAAAAGCCGATGCTTTCTCTTGATGATGCTTTTTCTTTTGATGAATTACAAGATTGGGAGAATCGCAATAAACGTTTTTTAAAAAATAAAGAAAAGTTTTCTTATTTCGCAGAAGTCAAAGTAGATGGTTTTGCTGTTAGTTTGGTTTATGAAAATGGAAAATTAGTTTATGGCGCTACGCGCGGTAATGGGAAAATCGGTGAAGATGTAACTTTAAATTTAAAAACTATTGAATCAATTCCGTTTGTTTTGCGTCAAGAGTCAAAATATTATCGTCAAGTTTCTAGAGGTCGTTTTGAAATTAGAGGTGAAGTGTATATGTCAGCTGTGGCTTTTAAAAAATTAAATAAAGAACGTCAAAAAAAAGATTTACCGCTTTTTGCAAATCCTCGTAATGCAGCAGCAGGTTCAATTCGTCAACTTGATTCTCGTATCGCAGCTAGTAGAGAACTAGATTTTTTCGCATATGATATTATTGGTAACCTAAACATTAATACACATCATGAAACTCATCAAATTGCAAAAGATTTGGGGTTTAAAGTTATCCCCTTTAATCGCATTTGCGAAAATTTAAATGAAGTGGTAAATTTCAAAAAATTTTTAGATAAAAAAAGAAAAAAACTTAATTATTGGATTGATGGTGTGGTAGTATTGGTTGATGATTTAAAGACTTTTCAAATTTTGGGTGTAGCGGGAAAATCACCTCGTGGCATGATTGCTTATAAGTTTGATCCTGAAGAAGTAACTACAATTTTAGAAGACGTGGTCTTTAATATCGGTCGGACCGGGATGGTTAATCCAGTGGCAATATTAAAACCAGTTTTAATTGCTGGCACGACAGTTTCTAGAGCAACTTTGCACAATGAAGATCAAATTAAAAAATTAGACATAAAAATTGGTGATACTGTTGTTATAGTAAAGGCAGGAGATATTATTCCTAAGGTATTAAATAATATTAAAGATTTACGACCAAAAAATGCGCGTGAAATTATTTTTCCTCGCACTTGTCCAGGTTGTGGGGGTAAGTTAGAAAAAAAAGGGGCTTATTGGTATTGCCAAGATAAAAATTGTTTTGTAATTAAAAAAAGAGCTTTGGGGCATTTTGTTTCTCGCGGTGGTTTTAATATTGAAGGTTTAGGGCCACAAATTTTGACTGCGCTAATGGAGCAGGGATTAGTTAAAATCCCGGCTGATTTATTTGATTTGCGCGAAAGCGATTTAGAGCCGCTTGAGAGATTTGCACAAAAATCCAGCGCTAATTTAGTTAAAAGCATTCAGGGAAAAAAGAAAATTGATCTAGGAAGGTTTCTTTATTCTCTGGGCATTCGTCATATTGGCGAGCAAACCGCAATTGATTTGGCTAATAATTTTAAAACTTTGGAGAGGATTAAAAACGCTAGTTTGGATGATTTGAATAGGGTGGAAAATATTGGCACTATTGTGGCAGAGAGTGTTTATGAATATTTTCATGATAAAAATAAGTTGAAAGATTTGGGAAAATTATTAAAAAAAGTGCAGATAGTTGAAAATACTGTAAAAAAGAGTAAAATTACAGGGGAGTCTTTTTGTATTACTGGAAGTTTAGATTCGATGAGCCGTGATCAAGCCAAAGCCAAAATTCGCGAACTTGGTGGGCAATGGCGCAGTGATGTGACCGAAGATTTAAGTTATTTAATTGTAGGCCGCGAACCCGGTAGCAAATTAGCTAAAGCAGAAAAATTAATTGTCTCTAGTCATTCTGGGCCAGCAGGCGAAAAATCTCAACCGCCGCATCATCCTAAACGCAGTATTCCTAGTCATTCTGGACTTGTTTCAGGATCTGTTCCAAAAATCATTTCCGAAAAAGAATTTTTAGAATTAATTAAATAAATGAACAATAAAATAACAAAGGAAGAAATTGAGCATTTGGCGGATTTGTCGCGTTTGGAATTGACAGACGCGGAAAAAACTAAAATGGCGAAAGATGCTGTGGAAATTTTAGCATTAGTTGATGATTTACAAAAAGCTGGCGTGGAAAAAGAACAGCCATTTTTATTTGAAGACCAAGTTAACATTACCAGAGAAGATAATAATCCGCAGGATTGTAATGAAGAGGAGTTTTTAAAACAAGCTCCGGATCGTGAACGACAATTTTTTAAAGTGCCTCGTATTCTTTAATTCTATAAACTAGAAACTAGTATCTAATAACTTTTTAATATGGAACTGACAAATCTGAACATCACAGAGCTAAAAAAAGGCTACAAGGAAAATAAGTTTACTCCTTTAGATGTGGTGGAAG
This sequence comes from Patescibacteria group bacterium, assembly GCA_028698375.1. Taxonomy (GTDB): domain Bacteria; phylum Patescibacteriota; class UBA1384; order JAGGWG01; family JAGGWG01; genus JAQVDI01. The sequence goes on from JAQVDI010000004.1 coordinate 3,768, forward strand.
CTTATTTAACGCGGATTAAAGAAATTGATAATCGTGTTAATTCTTATTTATATGTTGATGAAAAAGGTGTGCTTGAAATAGCTAAAAAAATGACTGGGCACGGTTATCCTGAGGCAGCAGCCGAAAAATCTCAGCCTCTGTGGGGAATCCCATTTTCTGCTAAGGATTTATATTTGACGCGCGGTTTGCCCACGACAGCTGCTAGTAAAATTTTAGAAAATTTTGTGGCACCTTATGAATCAACGGTAACTAAACGACTTATTGACGCTGGGGCTATTTTACTTGGTAAAACCAATTTGGATGAATTCGCTATGGGTTCGTCAACGGAAAGCTCAGCGTTTAAAATTACTCATAATCCTTGGGATTTAGATCGTGTCCCTGGTGGTTCTAGCGGTGGATCAGCAGCCAGTGTAGCAGCGGGTCTTGCGCCTTTTAGTTTGGGTACGGATACTGGTGGATCTATTCGACAGCCTGCTTCTTTGTGTGGCGTTTTTGGTTTTAAACCAACTTATGGTCGGGTTTCAAGATATGGAATTATGGCGATGGCATCATCGCTTGATCAGGCTGGTCCGATAAGCAGTAATGCCCGAGATTCAGCAGCAGTTTTAAATGTGATTGCTGGCCGTGATGCACGTGATGCCACTAGTAGCTCAAAAGAAGTGCCTGATTATACTCAATTTTTGGGATTAGATATTAAAGGCCTAAAAATTGGTTTAGTGAAAGAATTTTTTGCCGAAGGTCTTGATGAAAATGTAAAAAAAAGAATTGAAGAAGCAATTGGATTATTGGAAAAAGCTGGCGCCGAGTTTCAAGAAATTTCTATTCCTAAAGCAAAATATGGCTTGTCTATTTATTATATTTTGATGATGGCTGAAGTTAGTTCCAATTTAGCCCGTTATGATGGGGTGAGATATGGGTTTTGCAAACGCGACGCCAATTTGATCGAACAATACAAAAAAACTAGAGGGCAAGCTTTGGGAGCTGAAGCTAAACGAAGAATTATGCTTGGCTCTTATGTTTTAAGTGCTGGCTATAAAGATGCTTATTATAATTTAGCGCAAAAAGCACGCACGGCACTGAGGGCAGAGTTTGAGAAAGTGTTTTCCAAGGTTGATATTTTATTAGGGCCTGTGTCCCCTACCCCGGCTTTTAAAATAGGGGAGAAGATGAATGATCCGGTACAAATGTATTTAAGTGATATATATACTGTGCCGATTAATCCGGCTGGTTTGCCTGCAGCGTCTGTCCCCTGCGGATTTGTTGAGCGTGATGGTTCCAAGTTGCCGGTATCATTTCAATTAATTGCTCCACATTTTCGAGAAGATTTGATTTTTCAGGTTGCTGGTAATTATGAGAAGTTAAATCCTGATTCAATTTCTAAACCTAATTTATAATTATGAGCATTTGGGATTGGTTCAAATTAAAAGTTGTACAAGCGCCGACAATTGATCGAGCTAAGTTTCAAGAACGCTGGCAAAAAATTGAATCAATGTTGCGCGTTAAAACCGAAAGCAGTATGAAACAAGCGCTGCTTGAAGCTGATAAACTTTTGGATTTAGGATTAAAGGAAAAACGAGTGAAAGGTGAAACTATGGGTGAGCGTTTAAAATTCGCCCATAATTTGTTTGACAAAAATTTGTATAATGAAATTTGGAGCGCTCATAAGTTGCGCAATACTCTCGTGCATGAAGACAGCGAAATTTTATCTTTTCAGATTGAAAATAAAATTTTAGTATTTAAGCGTGCTTTAAAAGAATTAAATATTTTATGAAAGAAAATTTTAAAACCACAATTGGGCTGGAGATTCATATTGAGTTAAAAACCAAAACTAAAATGTTTTGTGATTGTAAAAATGCGGATGCAAAAACACCTAATCAATATGTGTGTCCGATTTGTTTGGGTCATCCAGGCACTTTGCCAGTGCCGAACAAATTAGCAATTAAATATGCCATAATGCTTGGTTTAGCTTTAGACTGCGAGATTCCACAAGAATCTAAATTTGACCGCAAGCATTATTTTTATCCGGATTTACCTAAAAATTATCAAATTTCGCAATATGATATGCCATTCGCGATCGCTGGATCGCTCAAAATAAAAGATCAAAATTCAAAAATCAAAACTATTAGGATTACAAGAGTACATCTAGAAGAAGATGCTGGAAAATTAATTCATCCAGATGGAGCGAGTTATTCCTTGGTTGATTATAACCGCGGTGGCGTACCGCTTATTGAAACGGTAACAGAGCCAGATTTGGAATCACCTGCTCAAGCTAAAACATTTTTACAGGATTTGCGTTTGATTGTTCGTTATTTGGGAATTTCAGACGCAGATATGGAAAAAGGTCATTTGCGATGTGACGCTAATATTTCGGTGCAACGCGGTGTTGAAACCACGCCTATTTTTGAAATTAAAAATATGAATTCTTTTAGGGCAGTGGAACGGGCTTTAGCTTATGAGGCAGAGCGTTTGCGCAATAATTTTGAAGAGTTGAAAACACAAATTGGTAAAAGAACTTTGACTTGGGTTGGGACACAAAATAAAACGCAAGAAATGCGATCTAAGGAAGAAGCTGCTGACTATCGTTATTTTCCAGAGCCGGATATCCCAATGTTTTATCCTCATAAAATGTTCGATTTGAAAAAAATACAAAAAGAATTACCGGAAATGCCAGAAGCTCGTTTGACAATTTTAAAAACAAAATATAATTTATCGGATAATGAGGCTTTTGCTTTGTTAGTTAGACCTAAGTGGTATAATTATTTTCAAAAAGTTTGTCTTAATGTTAGCCCAAAAATTGTGGCTGATTTTATGGTTAATGAAAATTTGGGCGTCAGTTTAGATGTTAAAGATTTGAAAAAATTAGTTTTATTTTTGGTAAAAAAGAAAACGACTAGATCTTTTATAAAACAGGTTGTTCTGCCTGGTTTGAAAAAAGGCAAAAAAATTGATGATTTATTGAAATTAACAGATTCAACAATTGATTTAGATAAAATAGTTCAAAAAATAGTCAGAGAAAACAAAGGTGCGGTTAACAATTATCAAAAAGGTAAAGATTCGGCTTTGCAATTTTTAGTGGGTCAAGTGATGAGAGACACCCGCGGTCAGGCACAAGCTGAGGAAGTTGCAAAAAAACTGAAAAAAATATTAAAATAATAATTACTATGAAGCAGAAAATTAATAATAAAACAAAGAAAAAAGTTTTAGCTCTGCTTGGTTTCGCTTTTGTTTCAGGCATATTGGGAGGAATTATTACGATTGCTTTAATTGCTATCCCCAATTCTCCTTTAGCCAAATTTATAGCAAAAAATTCCGGGCCAATTATCCAGGAAAATCGAACAGTAAAAATAACAGAAGAATCAGCTCAAATTGAAGCTAGTAAAATAATTGCTCCTTCAGTAGTTAGTATTGTTACTTTGAGCAATGTAACTAATTTATTTGGTCAAAAAATTCAACAACAAGGTGGAGGAAGCGGTATTGTTGTCTCTAGTGATGGTTTAATTTTAACTAATAAACACGTGGCTAATGATAGTAATGCTCAGTATACAATTTTTTTAGCTGATGGGAAAAGTTATTCCGCGACCGTGAAAAGCGTTGATCCTTTAAATGATTTGGCAATTTTAAAAATTGAAGTTTCTGGATTAAAGGCTGCGGAGCTAGGTGATTCTAATGATTTGCAAATTGCTCAAAATGTAATTGCTGTTGGTTTTGCTTTGGGAGAATTTAAAAATACCGTGACCGCGGGAATTATTTCTGGTTTTGATCGTGCGATTGAAGCGGAAAATGAAAAATTAGAAGGTATGTTGCAAACTGATGCGGCGATTAATTCTGGTAATTCTGGTGGTCCTTTAGTCAATATGGCCGGTCAGGTTATTGGCATTAACACAGCTGTTGCTTCTAGCGCAGAAAATATTGGTTTTGCGATTCCCATTAATTTAGCGAAAAAAGCGATTGAAGATGTTAAAAAATATGGGCGTATCCGCCGTCCTTTTATCGGTGTCCATTATGTAGAAATAACCCCTCAAATTGCTAAAGCCAATAATCTTGGTATTGATCATGGGGCATTAGTTTATTCTAATGATCCTGGTATTATTGCTGTTGTTCCTAGTGGACCAGCGGCTAAAGCTGGTGTTAAAGAGGGTGATATTATTATTTCCTTAAACAAAGAAAAAATTGATAGTGGTTATTCTCTTAATAGTTTGTTGCAAAAATATAGCCCTGGCGATAAAGTTGAAATTACTTTTTTCCGTGATGGCAAAGAGCATAAAGCGAATTTAATTCTCGGAGAAAATAAATAATTTTTAGGATTCAAAGATAATTTTTCCGTTAATAGTTTCGTAAATTAAACAGCCTTGATTTTTCAAATATTTTTTATAATTTTTTAACATTTGTGGAATTTGTTTCTGGTCTAAAAGTGCTAATTGTGGTTCAAACTTAAGTTCGTTTTTAATTTCTTTCGCTTTTACATAAGGTAGATTGGCAACAATTATATTAAATTTACCTTTAATGTTTTGAAAAATGTCCTTTTTAATAAAATGGATTTGAGATTCTTTGGGTTTCTTCTCATGATGATTCCTGTGAATTAATTTTTTAGCATTTTCTTTTGCAATTTTTAAAGCATCGCACGATATGTCGCTGGCTGTAATTTGATACTTGACCTTTTGCTTATCTAGTTCATTAGCAAGTGTAATGGCAATACATCCTGATCCGGTGCCTAAATCTAATATTTTTAATTTTTTTTGTCCGAAGGACAACCCCGGGAAGCCTTTAGCGAAGTGGGGCATTTCTTTAATTTTCTTCAATACCAATTCTATAATTTTTTCTGTTTCTGGCCTGGGAATTAAAACATTTTTATTAACTTTAAATTTACGACCATAAAATTCTTGCTCTCCTAAAATATAAGCTACAGGAAATCTTGAAGCACGTTTTTTAACTAGGACGAAAAATTCTTTTTCTTGTTTTTTGGTTAGATTTTTTTCTGGATGTGCCAGGATATATTCTTTTGGTTTTTTTAAAATAAATTTTAAAAGTAAAAGTGCATCTAAATCTGCTGTTTTAATTCCAGCTTTTTTAAATTTTTGTTCGGTGAGATAAAGAGATCGTTTGATATTCATTAGCTGAAAAAGAAAATTATAATTTTTCGTTGAGGCTGGCGAGTTTATTTTGAATTTCGGCTTCGCGGAGAGCATTAGTCATTTCGTTTAATTCGCCAGCTAAAATTTTTTCTAGATTATGAGAAGTATAATTAATGCGATGATCAGTGACACGATTTTGTGGATAATTATAAGTACGAATTTTTTCACTGCGATCAAGAGTGTTGACCATGGATTTTCTTTCTATTTTATTTTCTTGTGCTTTTTTTTCAATTTCTAGGGCCAATAAACGTGATCGTAAAATTTTAATAGCTTTTTCTTTATTTTTAAGTTGGCTTTTTTCATCTTGGCAAGTTACTACAGTGTTTGTGGGTAAATGCGTGATTCTAACAGCAGAATCAGTGGTATTAACGGATTGTCCACCTGGGCCGCTGGAGCGATAGACATCAATACGTAAATCTTCGGGTTTAATAGCCACATCAATATTTTTAGCTTCAGGTAAAACAATTACTCCTGTGGCAGAAGTGTGGATTCGCCCTTTTTTCTCAGTAATAGGGATTCTTTGTACGCGATGCACGCCACCTTCAAATTTAAAAATGCCATAAGAGTTATTGCCTTTAATTTCAATTTTTGTTTCTTTAATGCCGCCAAGACCAGTTTTTTGAATATCTAAAATTTCAGCTTTAAATCCTAAAATGTCAGCATAACGCAAATACATTCTCATTAGTTCTTCAGCAAAAAGCTCTGCTTCATCTCCACCAGTTCCAGCGTGGATTTCCACAATTGTGTTTCTTTGATCAATTGAGTCAGCTAGTAATTTTTCTAGCATTATTTTTTTTGCGTCTATTAATTTAAGTTTTAATTCTTCATTTTCTATTTGAGCTAATTCTTTTATCTCTGGATCAGTTAACTCTTCATTTTCGTGAATTCTTTTTTCTAATCCTAAATAATTTTCAATAAGTTGATTTTTTTCTTTAATAACAGAAAGTTCTTGACTTTTTTTAACCAAGTCGCCTTTACCAGAATTTAAATCTTGTTCTAATTTTTCAATACGAGTAGTGAGCTTGTATTTTAAGCTTTGTAAGTCCATATGATTTATTATACCAAGTTATTTCTTAGAACGTTGCTTCTTGAGTGCAGCCATTTTGGCTAGGCGCTCTTTATATTTTTCAACTTGTCCGGTTGTATCAATCAATTTTTGAGTTCCTGTATATAAAGGATGACAGGCGGAGCAAATTTCTATTTTAATATCTGTTTTTGCTGTAGAAAGAGTTTCGAATTTATTACCGCAATTGCAAATTACCTTAATTAAATTAAGGGTTGGTTTTTGAGTTTTTGTTTCTTTTTCTTTTTTTGGTTCGTTTTGTTTGGCCACTTTTTCTTGTTTCATAATTTTTTTCATCTTGCGTTTCTTGATTTTATATGTTAAGCTTGCTCTTGTCAACCTTATATTCTACTATTTTTTAGTATAAGTCGAAAATAGTTGATTTTGGGACTTGAATTTTTATATTTAATCCTGTATCTTAATTTTTGTTAATTTATTGATTTTAAATAATAACATGTCTGATTTACCAACAACTAAACAATTAATTAAATGGGGTGCTCACTTGGGTCATTTGCGTAAAGTTATGCATCCTTCTTTTAAGCCCTATGTTTTAGAAGTCAAAGAAAAAGTGGTTATTATTGATCCGTCAAAAACTCTTCAGCAATTAAAAAAAGCTTTAGAGTTCTTTAAAAAATCTAAAGAAAAAAATGTTTTGTGGGTTAGCACAAAAGTTATTTCTAAAGATTTAGTAAAAGAAATCGCGGAAAGTCTCGGTCATTCTTATATCTGTGAAAAATGGCTTGGTGGAATGTTGACCAATTTTGAAACTCTTAAAAAGAATTTGCAAAAAATGGAGGAGCTTAAAAGTGGCGAAGAAACTATAGAATATAAAGATTTGACTAAAAAAGAACGTGGTATTTTGGCGCAAAAAAGAGAAAAAATGGAAAAAATTCTCTATGGTTTGCGCAATTTAAAATCTATACCTGATATTTTAATTGTAGTTGATCCAGCTCATGAAAAAATCGCAGTTTCGGAAGCTAAAAGGAAAGGTTCAACTATTGTTGGTTTGTGTGATGTCCAAAGTAATTCTTGGAAAATTGATTATTCAATCCCAATTAATGATGAATCAAGGACTACAGTTAAAAATATTTTAAAAATTATGGCTCGTAGTTTTGAGCCAACTTTTGATTTTGCAGAAAAGAAAAAATCTAAAACTAAATAATTTTATGGTGGAAAAGCAAGATCTTATTGTCTTAAGAAAAAAAACTGGTGCCGGGGTGATGGAATGTAAAAGAATTTTACAAGAATGTGGTGGCAATATGGCTAAAGCAGAAAAAGAATTAAAAAAATTGGGTTTAGCCGCAGCAGAAAAAAAGAAAGATCGAATAACTGCCCAAGGATTAATTGAAACGTATAATCATAATAACAAAATTGGTGTTTTGTTGGAAATTAATTGTGAAACCGATTTTGTGGCAAAAAATGATGATTTTAAAGATTTCGCCCACAAAGTCGCTATGCAAATTGCTTCTATGGAGCCAAAAGATGTGTCTTCGCTTTTAGAACAAGACTCAATTTTTGAGTCAGAAGTTTCTATTGATGATCAGCTTAAAAATTTGATTTTAAAAACTGGTGAAAATATTAAGATCTCTCGCTTTATTCGCTATCAATTGGGTGAAAAGTAGTTTGTGTTTTTTAAAGAAATCAGTTAAAATTTAACTATATTTTAATAATTTAAAATTTATTATGGGTTTAGTTGAAAATGAAATTTCAAGTTTGAAACAAAAAATGGATCAAGTTTTAGAAAATTTTACAGGTGATTTGGCAACTTTTAATTTAGGACAAGCTTCTGTGGCCACTTTAGAAAATGTTAAGGTGCCTTATTATGGTAGCGAATCATTATTAAAAAGTTTAGCTAATATTGCAGTTTTAGACATTTTAAATTTAGTAATTGAACCTTTTGACCCTAATACTAAAGCGGATATTGTCCAAGGTTTAAAAATTGCCAATTTAGGTGGGTCTATTATTGAAGAAGGGAATCGAATTCGTATTAATTTTCCACCTATGTCTAGTGAGCGCAAAGAAGAAATTATTAAGTTAATGGGGGCGAAAAAAGAAGAGACGAAAGTTGTATTAAGAAGGATGCGAGAAGAAGTTTGGGAAAAAATTCAAAATCAAGAAAAAAATAAACAAATTAGTGAAGATGACCGATACCGAGCAGAAGAAAATTTAAATAAATTGATTGCTGAATATAACCAAAAAGCAGAAGATATTTTGAAAAATAAAGCGGAGAAACTTTAATTTTATGGCCTTAGTGATTTTTATTTTAATTATCGCAATTTTAATTTTAGTTCATGAGCTAGGTCATTTTTTAGCAGCGCGTCGTAATAAAATTGGTGTTGACGAATTTGCCATTGGCTTTCCTCCTAGATTATGGAGTAAAAAAATTAAAGGTACACGATATTCTCTTAATGCTATCCCACTGGGGGGTTATGTCAAATTGCACGGTGAAGATAGGGCGATTGATGATAAGAGTTTTATCAAAAAATCAATTTGGGCGCGTTTTAAGGTTATTAGCGCTGGTGTGCTGATGAATATAATATTAGCGTATGTGCTTTTAATTATTTATTTTGCTTTTTCCGGTTCACCTTTGGCGACAGATCCAGCTAAATATCCAGATTTTATTAAAAGTAAAATCACTCAAACTGTGATCACCAATGTTTTGGATGACTCGTCTGCTAAAAAAATGGGCTTGAAGGTCGGAGATATTATTTTAGATGTTAATGGCCAAAAAATTAGCGACGCTAATACTTTTAGCAATTATACGGCTAGTCAAAAAAACAAACCAATTATTTTAAAAATTGAACGTGAAAAAGAAGCTAAAACTATACAGGGGGAAGTGGGGGAACGTGAGGACAAGGGTTCGCTTGGAGTGGAAATAGCTAATTATTATCCGAACATTGTTTTCAAATGGTGGGCAATTCCCTTAATGTCAGTTATTGATTTATTTAATATTATTTTTATTACTCTTTATTTCTTTTGGAATTTGATTTTAGTTTTATTTAACCAAGCTAAGCCTTTAGGCGAAGTGGTGGGTCCCGTGGGTGTATATTTTGTTGCTAAACAGGCTGTTGCGCTTGGTTTTTCTTATGTTTTGCGTTTAATGATTCTTCTTTCTGTCAATTTGGCTGTAATTAATTTCTTGCCAATTCCGGCTTTGGATGGCGGTCGTGCACTATTTTTATTAATTGAAAAAATTCGTGGCAAAAAAATGAAAGAAGAAACTGAAAGTTTAGTTCACTTGATTGGTTTTTTGATTTTGATCGTGTTAATTATTTTTATTTCTGTTCGTGACGTTTTAAAATTATTCTAAAATATGAAAGCAACCCAAATTTTACGTACCTCTAAGTCTGATTTAAAAGCTTCCACTGTTCATGAGACTTTTTTGTTAAAAGGCAATTTTATTCAAAAGTTGGGAGCTGGCATTTATCAACTTATGCCTTTAGGTTTTTTGGCTTATCAAAAAATTTATGAAATTATTGATGAAGAATTAAAAGCAATTGGCTTTTTATCGTTTAGAGCACCAATTGTGCATCCGGCTAGTATCTGGGAAAAGAGTGGTCGTTATGATGATTTTGGACCAGAAATGGTTAAATTTAAAAATCGTTCAGCGGAAAAGTTTGTTTTAGCACCAACTCACGAAGAGCCAGTTAACTTAATTGCTAAAAAACTAATTAATTCTTATAAAGATTTACCTTTGGCTTTGAACCAAATTCAAACTAAATTTCGTGATGAGCCCAGAGCTCGTGGCGGCCTAATACGTTTGCGTGAATTTACAATGCAAGACGGTTATAGTTTTCACACCAATCAGGAAGATTTGGATAAGTTTTATAATGATGTCCGTGCTGCATATTTGCGCATTTTTAAACGTTTGGGTTTTGAAGTTAAAGTGGTTGCAGCAACAAGTGGGGCCATGGGTGGGAGTGGAGCAGAAGAGTTTATGATATTGGCGCAAGACGGTAGTGATCAAATAGCAATTTGTGAAAAATGTGATTATGCCGTTAACATAGAAACTTTAGTAGAGGGCGATGCTGAAGTTTGTGAAAAATGTGGTGGTGATTTAAAAATGGAAAAAACAATTGAGCTAGGGCACATTTTCAAATTGGGCGATAAATATACTAAAGCGTTTGAACTGACCTATGATAATGAAAAAGGCGAAAAGAAATATCCAGTTTCTGGTTGTTATGGTATTGGTTTGGAACGAGCGTTAGCAAGCATTGTGGAGACACATCATGATGATAAGGGTATAATTTGGCCATCTGAAGTGGCACCATTCGATTATTATCTAATTGCCTTGGGGGAGAAGGCGAATGAAGAAGCCAAAAAATTATATGAAAAATTGGCAAAAGAAGGTAAAGAAATACTTTTTGACGACCGCGAAAACAGTGCGGGAGAAAAATTCGCAGATGCTGATTTAATTGGCTGCCCTAAAAGATTAGTCATTAGCGATAAAACTTTAGCTAATAATCAAGTGGAAATAAAAGATCGTGCCACCGGCGCAATCGAACTTAAAAATTTAAGTGAATTTTAAATTTTAAATAAAACCAAGTTATCGACCCCGGAACGATAACGGTTTAATTCTTTTCAAAGAGGGAAAAAACTGTATAATCAGGGTATGTTTAAGCTGAAAGAAATTATTAAAAATATAAGAAAAATTCCAGAAACACCTGGTGTGTATATTTTTCGTGATCGTGAGAAATCTCCAGTTTATGTGGGCAAGGCAGTAAATTTGCGCAATCGTTTAGTGTCTCATTTTAAACAAGGAGGGAAAAGTGGCAATATTTTCCGTGATTCTATTTATTTGGATATAAAGGCGACTGAATCAGAAATTGAGGCATTGCTTTTGGAGGCAGATCTAATCAAACATTTTAAGCCAAAATATAATGTAGTTAAAAAAGATGATAAAAGTTTTCTTTATCTTGTAGTGCGTGATGATAAATTTCCTTATTTAGAATTTGTGCGGGAAAAAAATTTAAATTTACATAGTCGAGATTTAAGTTTTGGCCCTTTTGTGGAAGGGCGTAGTTTGCGTGAAACAGTTAAAACTTTACGACAAATTTTTCGTTATCGCGATTGTTGTCCATTAATTTTTGAAAAAGCGGCCAAAAATAAACGACCTTGTCTTTATTATTCTTTAGGTAGATGCAGCGCACCTTGTATCCAAGGTTTAATTTCTCAAAAAGATTACAAAAAATTAATTCGTGATTTAATTTTATTTTTAAAAAATAAAAAAAGTCGCTTAATAAAAAAGTGGCAACAAGAAATGTTCATATTATCAGAAGCTAAAAAATATGAACAAGCTTTGATTATTCGTGATCGTTTAAAATCAATTGAGAGATTAAAAAAACTTCATTTTATAGAAGATTCAGTGCCAAAAGCAAAAAGAATTATTCGCATTGAAATTTATGATGTGGCACAAATTTTTGGTGAAGCGCGTAGCGGAGCCATGATTGTTTATGGGGGTATTTTATCAACAGATAATGTTATCAGCGGCACTTTTAATAAAAATGAATGGCGTAAGTTTAAATTGTCAAAAGGTAAAGATGATTTGTCATTGCTCGCGGAAATGGTTGAGAGAAGATTTAAACATGCAGAATGGCAAACGCCCGATTTAATTTTAGTTGATGGTGGGGCTAACCAAGTGAGATCAATTCAAAAAGTTTTAGAAGAATTTAATTTAGTTTTGCCAGTTGTGGGAATTACTAAAAACAAAAAACATAAAGCCATAAAACCAACCATGCCGGCTGATCGTTTTAAGTGGCCTTATCTTTTTGATTTGGTACAAAAAAATTGGTTACTTTTTGTTAAATTAGATGATCGAGTCCACCAATTTTCTCAAAGTTATTTTAAAGAGCAAAGGAAAAGAAAACTTTTTAAATAATTAATTATTTTTTTGAATTGTTAATTATATTTTTGATATCTTTATTATTGTTATTTATTCTTTTATAATTAAATCTCTAATGAAATTAAAAAATTATTTTCAGGCTTGGGCTAAGTGGCTTGCTTATGATCCTTGGGAATTACCGCAAATAGCACCACGAGTGGTAGTAATTGGGGGTGGTAGTGGTATTGCCAAATTATTAGATGGTTTAAAAGAGCACACTTATAATTTAAGTGCGATTGTCACTGTTTATGATTCTGGCGGTTCAACTGGCAAGTTGCGTCAAGCTTTTCATATACCAGCTATTGGCGATTTACGGAATTGCATTTTGGCTTTAGCCGAAAAAGAAGATTTGTTGCGTGAGGTTTTTAACTATCGTTTTGATCGTGGTGGCGGTTTAGAAGGCCATTCAGTGGGTAATTTATTTTTAACTGCGCTTTTAAAAAAATCTAAAAATTTAGACGAAGCTGCTGCAGTCGCCAGCAAAATTCTTAAAATAAAAGGTAGGGTTTATCCTGCCTCTTTAGATAATGCTTCTCTTTTGGCAGAATTATCTAATGGCACAACAGTTAGGGGCGAAGCGCGAATTACAGAAGTAGCGGCTGAGACGAATCAAAAAATTAAAGAAGTAAAATTAGTTCCAAAGCAATTAGCTAATAAAAATGCGCTTAAAGCTATCCGCCAAGCCGACTTAATAATTATTGGACCGGGAAGTTTGTTCACTAGTTTGGTACCTAATTTTTTAATTGAAGGGATTAAAAAAGAGGTGAATCAGTCTAAGGCGCCTAAAATTTATGTAGTTAACGTTTCCCAAGAAAGAGGGGAGACAATGGGGATGAAGGTAGAAGATCATCTAGATATTTTACTTAATCTAGGTTTAAAGTTAGATGTGGCTCTTGTTAACAAAAAAGTTTTGCGTCATGCTGAAGATGTTAGTCGTTTAGGTGAAGTGGAGAACATAACAACCAAAAAACAAAAATATCGTGGTATAAAAATTTTACGCCGTAATATAATTAGTTTGAAAAATCCATTGCATCATAGTTCCCAAAAATTAGCACGCACTATTGCAAGAGAGTTTTTACAAAAGAAAATTTAGTTTATAATAAATTTATGCAACCAATTATCGCTGGCAATTGGAAAATGAATCCGGTAAATATCGCTGAGGCTAAGTTATTGGTAACCAATTTGAAAAAAATGTTGGTGCCAATTGTGGGCTATGAAGTTATGGTTGTGCCACCTTATCCTTATTTATCAGATTTAAATACTTTATTGCGATTAACTTCTATCAAAATTGGCGCTCAAAATATTCATGAGCTAAGCTCAGGCGCTTATACTGGTGAAATTTCTTTGCCAATGATTAGTGATTATATTTCTTTTGTTTTGTTGGGTCATTCAGAAAGGCGTGCTATCGGTGAAACAGATAAACAAATTAATAAAAAAATTCATAAGGCCTTAGAAAATGATTTGAAAGTTATTTTATGTGTGGGTGAAGATTTTGAAGAATTTAAACAAAGAAATCATGAAATAATTTTAGATCAGTTAGAAAAAGCTTTAGCTAATGTGAGTGTAAAACATATTGAAAAAAATTTACTTATTGCCTATGAACCTGTTTGGGCAATTGGTACTGGTATCCCAGCTGATCCTGATTATGTTGAACGTAATGTTTTTTTGATTAAACAATTTATTGCTAGTCTTTATAACAAAGAAATTGTTAAAAATTTGCCTATTTTATACGGCGGCAGTGTTAATGCGAACAATTGCCAAGATTTTATTGTGAAAAATGGTATTGATGGTTTTTTGGTTGGTGGTGCTAGTCTTGACCCTAAAGAATTTACAAAAATTTGTCAGCAGACGAAAGAATTATATTCAACTAAAAAATAATAAATAAGGAGATTTTATGAAATTTGCGATTAATGGTTTCGGTCGTATCGGCCGTACTTTATTTAGATCAGCTTATAAATTAGGTTTAATGCCAAGCGCCTTAAATGATTTGGGGCCAATTGATAATTTAGCATATTTGTTAAAATATGATTCTAGCTACGGCAAATTTGAAGGGGATGTGCGGATAGAAAATGGCAATTTAATAGTTGATGATAAAGAAATTAAAGTTTTTAATGAACCGGATCCTAAAAAATTGTCTTGGGATGAAGAAGAAATTGACTTGGTAATTGAATCAACCGGTAAATTTACCGAGTATGGTCAAGCCAACAATCACATCAGTGCTGGTGCCAAAATGGTTTTAATCTCTGCTCCTTATAAGGGAGAAAAAGAAATGAAAACCATAATTTATGGTATTAATCATCAAGATCTAAAAGTTGATGATAAAATAGTTTCTATGGCTTCATGTACGACTAATTGTTTGGTTCCAGTGGCAAAAATTTTAGAAGATGAATTTGGCGTAAAAAAAGCAATGATGAACACGATGCACTCTTTCACAATGGATCAAATGTTGCAAGATGCACCTCATAAAGATTTTCGTCGTGGTCGTAATGCTCTTCAGTCAATTATTCCCACTTCAAGTGGTGCTACTATTGCGGCCAGTAGAATTATTCCAGAGCTTAAAAATAAAATGGATGGTTATTCTTTTCGTGTCCCCACACCCATTGTTTCAGTTTTAGATTTTATAGCTGTGATGAAAAAAGAAGTTAAGGTGGAAGAATTGCAAGAAAAATTTAAGCACTATGCTAGCGAAGATAAATTTCTTGGTAGTTTGGAGGTTACGGACGAGCCATTAGTAAGTGTTGATTTCAAGGCTAATGAGGCGGCCAGTATTGTAGATTTAAATTTAATTCAAGTAGTTGACGGAGATTTGGTGCGGATTGTTGCTTATTATGATAATGAAATGGGATATTCTGCGCGAATGGCGAGTCTTATTAAATATATTGGAGAACAAATATTTAATTAAGTTAAAAATCAAACCACAAAAGTTAAAATTAAGCTATCTTTTTATTTAAAATGAAATTATTAAAAGATTTGGATCCTAAAGATAAGAAGATTATTGTTCGATTAGATTTTGATGTGCCAGTAAAAAATCAAAAAGTAATTGATGGATTTAGAATTGACGCTAGCCTACCAACATTAAAATATTTGGCGGATGCGAAAAAATTATATTTAATTGGCCATAGCGGTCGTCCACAAGGCAAACTAGTGGAATCTTTAAGATTAAAACCGCAAGCTAAATATTTGGCAAAAAAATTAAATTTAAAATTTTCCGAAAGGCCATGTAAATTTTACGAACGCCGTTATTTATTAGGAGAAAAAATAGAGATTTTAGAAAATTTACGTTTTAACGATGGCGAAGAAATAAATAATCAAAAATTTGCTCAAAAATTAGCTAATTTAGCAGAAGTTTTTGTTTTTGAAGCTTTTGCGGTTTCGCATAGGGCGCATGCTTCAGTTAGTGGTCTTGCTAAAATTTTGCCTACTTATTTAGGTTTGCGTTGTCAAAAAGAAATAGAAATTTTAGATAAATTAAGGAATGAAGCGGATCAAACTGTTGTTTTAGTTGGTGGTGCTAAAATTGATGATAAATCTAAAATTATTAAATCATACAAAGCGCAAAAAATATTATTTGGAGGTTTAACTGCTGCCGAGGTTTGGTTAAAGAAGAATGAATATAAAAACGAAAAATTTGTTTTACCTACAGACGGCAAAATGTCAGATGGTGCCATTAAAAATTATGATGATTTGTCTCGTGATGAAATTCTGCAGATACGTGATCTTGGACCCAAAACAATTGCTGCCTATAAAGATATTATGAAAAATTTAGGTAAAAATATTATTTATGCTGGTCCTATGGGGCAATATGAGAAAAAAGAATTTGCTCAAGGTACATTTCAGTTATTTAAAGCTGGCGTTGCTAGTGGCAAAAAAACAATTGTTTTGGGAGGAGATTCAGCTTCTGCTGTTCAAATGTTCAAATTAGAAAATCAAATTTCTTATATTTCTGTTGGCGGTGGCGCGGCTTTAAATTATTTAGCTACAGGCAAAATGGCTTTTTAATTTTTAATTAATGAGTTTAAGGATTTAATTCTCGCTTGGTTTATTTGTGCTATAATAAGATTATGTTTGTTGTTAACTCTAAAAAAATTATTTTAGGAGCATATAAAAAGCAAAAAGCGATTGGTGCTTTTAACGCTCATAATTTAGAAATTTTTGAAGCTATTGTTAGCGCTGCCAACTTAATTAAAGCTCCAGTTATTATTCAAGTTACTCCTTCAACTTTAGAATATTTTTCGCCTGCCTATTTTAAGGATTTAGTTACAACTGCTGGTAAAATTTATCCTAATTTGCCTATTGCCATTCATTTAGATCATGGTAAAGATATTAAACAGGTTTTAGAATGTCTTGAGTTAGGCTTTAGTTCGGTAATGGTTGATGCAGCTGAAAAAAGTTTAAGTGAAAATATAAAAATTACCAAAAAAGTAGTGAAAATTGCTCGACGTTTTCGTGTATCAGTAGAGGCAGAAATAGGTGAAATGCCCAACAGCCACAAAAAAAATGGCGCTTGTTTGGTTGATACGGAAGAGGTTAAAAAATTTGTTGAAGAAACTAAAATTGATTTTTTGGCTGCACCTCTTGGAACGCGGCATGGGATGAAGGGACCCGAAGGAGCAGAGCACATTAATTTTTCTTATCTTAAAGAAATACATCAAGCAATAAAAATCCCTCTTGTTTTACATGGTGCCAGCGGAGTTGCGCGTCAAGAGCTAAAGCGCGCTAGGCTTTATGGTATTGCTAAAATTAATTTTGATACAGCGATTAGAAAAATATTTACTAATACTTTGCGTAAATTTATGGGAGCTAATAAAACAGAAGAAGATCCGCGTGTTTATCTGAATGCAGCGGGAGAAGGGGTTGAAAAAATGATTTCTGAAAAAATAAAAACAATTTATTTTTAATTTATGGAAAAAATTTTTGTTTTAGGGAAAATTTTACAGGATGTAATTTTAGATACGGATTTAGAGTTTACAAATAATAATTTTTGTTTTAGTGCTCGCGAAAAGACTTTAGTTTCTAATTTTTTTACTGAACCTGGTGGTGGAGCAGTTAATGTGGGTTTTAGTTTAAAAAAATTGGGTTTTGAGCCACAGGTTTTGGGTGTTGTGGGCAAAGATTCAGTTGGAGATTATATTAGGAGAGAATTTAAAAAAAGAGGTTTGGAGACAGCAAATATCGGTGCTTCTCGTGTTTCTAGCGGTAACTCAATTATTATATTAACTAAAAATAAAGCGCACACGGCTTTAATTTACCCTGGCGCCAATGCTGAACTAAAAGTAGATGATTTTGAATGGAATAAAATTAAAAAATGCCGTTGGTGGTATATTATGTCTTGGGGCAATAATGATTCTAAAATTGTTGATTCAATTATTAGGCACAAAGAAAAATTAGGTAATCACTTGGCTTTTAATCCTGGTAAAATTCAACTTAATAATTTGTCGCTCGTTAAAAAAATTTTAGAAATTACTGACATTTTATTTGTTAATGAAGCCGAGTTAGCTGCTATTTTAAATCACAAGATCAACCAAGATCATAAAAAAGCTTTAGCAGAAGTTGTGGGTATGGGTCCTAAAATTGTGGTTTTAACTTTGGGTGCTGCTGGTTCTTTGGTTTATAATGGCTTCAAGTTTTATCAAGCGCCAATTTATCCTGTTAGCCAAAGCGATGCTTTGGGCGCAGGTGATGCTTATTCTAGTGCTTTTTTAGCTTGGTTTATCAAAACTGGTAAAATTGAAGACGCGATTAAAGCAGCTACTTTTAATTCTGGTAGCGTGGTTGAAGGTGTTGGCGCGCTTTCCGGTCAACTTGCCGCTAAAAAAATCAAAGAAATGATTAATAAAATTGATTTAAAAATAGTGGAAGAAGAATATAATTTGGACTAATTTTTTAGGTTATTACCTTTGAATTTTATGTGCTCTAAAAATTTCTTGCATTTTTAATAGTTGACAGGACTTTTTTAAGAAATTATAATTAGCAAGCCGTTATGAAAAAGTATGAAAAAATAATTTCTAAGTTTGCTAAAAAGCCATGGGGCGATTTTAAGCAATTTATTGAAAATATTCCATGCAGTGTTAAAATTTTGACCATTAAGCCTAAAGAAGAATTAAGCTTGCAATATCATCAAAACAGAGACGAATTTTGGTATATTTTAAGCGGTACAGGAGAAGTTGTGATTAACAATAAAAAATATCAGGCAGTTTCAAGTAAAGAATTTTTTATTTTAAGAAAAATACCCCATCAGGCGAAAGCTGGTAATAAATCATTAAAAATTTTAGAAATATCTTTAGGGCAATTTGCGGAAACTGATATTGTTAGATTAAGTGATAAATATAATCGTTAAACTAAATTTTAATTATGGCTAGAAGCTACAAGAGAATTACAATGTCATTAGATCGGGAAGTTCTTAAGTCTTTAGAAAATTATGCAAATGACCGGAAAATTAATTCCTTATCAGCTGCTGCTGAAAATATTTTAAGAAAAGGTTTGGGAGTGGGTAAAGTGCGGCAAGCTGTTATTATGGCAGGCGGACAAGCCAAGCGTTTGCGCCCTTTTACTTATGAATTTCCTAAACCGCTTATGCCTTTGCAGGGGAAAGCAATTATTGAACATTCTTTTGCGCTTTTAAAAAAATATGGTGTAGAAGAAGTAATTATTGCGCTTGGTTATTTGGCAGATAAAATGAAAGAAGCTTTGGGCGATGGCTCGCGTTATGGGCTTAAGTTTATCTATGTAGAAGAAAAATCGCCTTTAGGGACTGCTGGTTCTTTGATTTTAGCTAAAAAATATCTAACTGGACCTTTCTTTTTAGTTTGGGCTGATGTTTTGATTGATATAGATTTGGATGATCTCGCTCATTACCATCGACAGAATAGAGCGATTGGCACTATGGCTTTAGCAACAGTTGATGATATTACTGATTTAGGGGTAATTGAATTACAAGGCGGTTTAATTAAAAAATTTATTGAAAAACCAGATCCTAAAAATACCACTTCTCATTTGATTAATGCGGGTTTGGTTTTATTCGAATTATCAGTTTTTGATTTTTTGCCTAAACGTGTGAAAGCGGTTTCAATTGAAAGAGAAGTTTATCCGCAAATTGTGGCTAAAAATAAATTAGCTGGTTATCCATTTCAAGGGGCTTGGTTTGATACAGGAACGCCTGATCGTTATGAGCGAGCTTTGAAGAAATGGCACATAAAATAGGGTTTAAACACCAAAATAACGCTCTTTGACAAGGAGGAGAAAATGCAAGCTAAAATTATCCGCGCTCAAGCTGGTGGTCGAATTGATTTTGCCGGCGCTTGGGGTGATGGCTGCACTTTAATTAACCCTGATAATAATGAAAATGTTTTAGGGCGTGTTTGCAATGCTAACTTAGTTATTGGTTCAGTCGTACAAATTAAGGCAACAACTCAAAGTGGAGTTAGAATTATTTGTAATTGTTATAACGGGATGCTTGATCAAAATAGTGCTTATGGCACAGATGCAGATTTATTTTTAGCAGCAGCACGTCGTTATTGTCTTTTTGACACTAGCTGTGGTTGGGAAATTAAAGCTGAGTCAACGATTCCACCTCGATCTGGTCTTGGTGGTAGCGCAGCTTTAGCTGTGCCTTTAGTAGCTTGCGTTCTTTACGCTCTTAGTAAGGAAGAAAAATATCCTCAATTAAGATTGGAAAATAATAATTTGAATTATGTTAATCGTGCCTTTTTAGCTCAAGAAGCGCGAGCTTTAGAAATTCACGAAATCAAGATGTCTAGTGGTTGGCAAGATCAATGGGCAGCCGCTTTTGGTGGAATTAATTTTATTCGGGCTGAAAGAGATCCCCAAAAACCAGTGCGCTACGAAATCTTATTGCAGAAATCAGAAATTAGAACTTTAGAAGATTATTTATTACTTGTCCATATTCCTTGCGATCGCAAAATTCAGCGTGACTCCAATGAACAACATCGTAAAGTTAGCGAAGCGCATAGATTTGAATTATTAAAAGTTATTGCTGATTTAGGAGTTGCCGCTAAAGATGCGATTATGGCGCTTGACTTTAAAAAATTAGGTCAAGTTGTTAACGACTTTTGGGAAGCTGAAAAAGAATTTTCTAATAATGCTGTTTGCACATCAGAAATTGATTGGTTGATTGATGAGGCTAAAAGGTGTGGTGCTTATGGGGCGAAAGCTTGTGGAGCTGGTGGCCCGGGCGCATGCGTCGCCATTGTGGCTGATCAGGCTGTTCAAGAATTAATCAAAGAAATACTTGTTCAATACCCGGATTATAAAATTTTACCAGTTAAAATTTCAAAATCCGGTTTGACAATTAATCGTGTTTAAAATCGTTAGAGGTGAGTAAAAGCTTGCCTCTTTTTTATTTTTATGTTAATATTTGGGCTTGCAATGACAAATCTAAAAAATATTAAGATTAAAAGAGAAAATTTACCAGCAGCGACCGTTAAATTGACGATTACGGTGCCAGTGGCTGATTGGAACAGTTTTGAGGAAGAGATTTTAGAAAATTTAAAATTATCTCTTAATATCCCTGGTTTTCGGGCGGGGAAAGCGCCTCAGAATTTAGTGCGCGGTCAAATTGAAGAAGATAAATTAGCTCAAGAAGTTTTAGAGCGAATTTTGCCTTTAAGCTATGGCGAAGCTGTAAAAAAAGAAAAAATAAAACCAATTGGTGCGCCACGTGTCAAAATTATTCAGTTTGAAAAAGGCAAAGATTTTAAATATGAAGCGGAAATTGCGCTTTACCCAGAAATTAAATTAGGCGATTATAAAAAAATTAAAATAGCTAAACCTAAAGTTAAATTAGATAAAAAAGATGTTGATCGTGAGCTTTCTCTTTTAATCAAACGTTTTGCTGATTTCAAAGAAACTAAAAAAAATGCCTTAAAAGATAATCGGGTTTTGATTGACTTCAAAACACAAACAGAAAAAGGAGAAGAAATTGCTGATTTTAATGGTCAAAATGAACCTGTAGTTATTGGTGGGGATAATTTAATAAAAGATTTTTCAGAAAAATTAGAGGGTAAAAAAGCAGGTGATAAAATTGAATTTGTAGCAACTTTGCCAAAAGATTTTCAAAAAACTGGTTTAGCTGGACAAAAAGTGAAATTTTTAATTGAAGTTAAAAGTGTGCAGGAAGTGATAGAACCGACAATGAAAGAATTAGCTAAAAAATTAGGTCATGAAAAAGAAGAAGAACTTCGTGAAAAAATCACTGAATATTTAAGTGGTCAAAAAGAAAAACAAGCGGAAAATGAATGGGAAAACATGCTTGTTGAAAAAGTGGCAGCCAAAAGTAAAGTAGAAGTAGCACCGGCTTTGGTAGAACAAGAACAAGAAAGATTAATTGGCCAAATTTCTCAAGATTTAGCCATGCAAGGTCAAACTTTAGATGCATTTTTGGCTAAGGTCAAAAGCACTAAAGATGAATTTGCCGCTCAATTTAAAGCTCAAGCTGAAAAAAATCTAACTTTCTCTTTTATTCTGCAAGCAATTGCTGATAAGGAAAAAATTTCGGTTAGTGATAAAGAAATTGAAGTAGCTATGCAAAAAGAAAAAATGAATTTGAAAATGCAAGGTCATAAAGATGAAGAAATTGAGAAACATCAAGCTGAGGATAGTCACAAGCAAAGCATAAGTTCTCATTTGAAATTAGATAAAGCTCTCGCTAAACTAAAAGAAATTAACGTCTAATTGAGTCATAAGGGTTTAAAAAATTTAATTAATCCGTTATAATTTAACAAGGAATAATATGAAAAAAGACATAAAAGCGCAACTTTTAGTGCCGATGGTTGTAGAAAAAGGGCCGATGGGTGAAAGAGCTTATGATATTTATAGTCGCCTTTTGAAAGAGAGAATTATTTTTTTGGGTGGTCCGATTGATGACAATGTAGCGAATTTAGTTATTGCTCAACTTTTATTTTTGGATGCAGAAGATAGTGCTAAAGATATTTTTTTATATGTAAATAGTCCTGGTGGTTCTGTTACTTCTACTTTGGCGATTATGGATACTATGAAATATGTCAAATCTGACGTGAATACAGTTTGCGTTGGTATGGCGGCTTCTGGGGCAGCTTGGGTGCTTTCATCTGGCGCCAAAGACAAGCGTTTTATTCTTCCCAACGCAGAAGTAATGATTCATCAACCTTTAGGTGGGACTGAGG
>JAQVDI010000039.1:0-4160 GCA_028698375.1 Patescibacteria group bacterium
CGCAAAGACTTATAGAAAATATGCGGGTGAAAATAACCGAGCTGAAGAAGCGCTAAAGAGACAAAGCGAAGACATACAAGGAGAAGTTGACACTACTATTTTTCGACAAAGTTTAGCCAAGGTAAATGGTGATGCTAATAAACTTAATGCTTACTATCAAGACTTGGCCAAAAGAGTTCTCGGTGATGCATTAGGAAAATCTGGAGATTTAGCAGCAACAAACAGTGCAGAACAATTATTTGAATTAATTAAATCGCAAAATGGCATTGATTTTTTAAAGGGCATTAATGATGGCGATGGCAAAGCAGTTAGTAAGGCAAAAGATTTAAGTAAAATCACGGGGGGGTTGGGCGCACTCACTAGACAATTACACTCAAGCAATCCAATTGAACAAGCCGCGGCACAAAATATAATAAGTAAATTAGCCGACGAAACTGGGTTGGCCCCAGATGAAATAATAGGTATGGATTTTCGCACTTTCAAAAAAGGTGAAGTCATCGCTCGGCCAGATACACCATTGGCATACATGGGGCCAAAACCCACTAAAACCGACACACCCCAAACCAACATGCCATTGGCAAGAAAAGCGTTACAAGATTCATATCATGCTGGCCAAGAAGCAAGCATAAGCGACATGGTAAGACTGGAAATGGGCAAACGAGTTGAAAATGAAGGAATAATTAGTCAAAACGCTGCCAATTCTTTAGTCGAAGCAATCCAAAAATTAGTCTCTGAACAAGGAATGACCAACGAACAAGCCATCAACCTATTGCAACAAGAAATACAATCAGCCAATGGACTAATGGAAAAAGGATACAGGGCTCAAGCATTAAGCACTTTCAGAAAATATGGGTTACCAGTTAGTGAATTTTCTGGAAGACCAGAAGAAGCCAAACAAGTTGCCGATCAAGCTAAAATATTCATAGAGCAAGCTGCTGCCAACCCACGTAATTTAGCTGCTGTCAAGGCGAGCTATCAAACTATAGTTCAAAACAATAAATTTGACGAAGAAACTGCACTTTTAATAAAACGGGAAACTAAAATGAAAATTGACGCCCGTACTGTTGGCGCCATTCGCTCAGGATCGGCAACGCCAGAATTATCAGAAAGAGACAGAGCTTTTGTGTCCTCGGCGATTAGCCGAATTGGTGCACCTACCGCAGTCAATCCTGAGCCAGAGCAAACAACTCCCGCACAAACACGAAATGAACAATACCGCCAACGAGATGAGGCAAGAGAACAATATCCACCAGAAACTAGGCCACCAACACCCGGTGGGGGTATGCCTGAAATTTAATTTTTTTTATGCTATACAAAGTACCACAAAAAATTGATTTGGAAGATAAGGTTATCGGACCTTTAACTTTCCGGCAATTCCTCTATTTATTAGGTGGGATTTTACCGGCATTTATTATTGCCAAATTATTAGAAACTTACGCTGGTCTTAATTTAATTGTCGGTCTACTTTTAATGTTCCCCTTGTGGTTACCAGCCATTTTTTTGGCTTTTGCTAAATTTCAAGAACAAAATGTGGACAAAATTGTACTGGCAATGTTTAATTTTATAAGCATTCCCAAAACCTTAATTTGGAATAAAAAGTATATTCCGCCAAAAGTTTTAATCAAAACACCAAAAAAAGAACATATCTCTTATAGCCGACCCAAAAGTTTAGAAAGTCGCTTGCAAAGCTTAAGTGAATCGCTTTCTATTTACGGTGTTAAGCCGCAAACTAACGAAGAACAAGATAGAGTTGTTGTAAAACACGCTCAAAATTTAGTTATCAAAACCAAAATTAAACCAGTCAGCGCTGTCCCTAACCAAGAACGAGAACAAGTAGCCGATGCAGAATTAAAAGAAATGCAAAAAGAATTTGGTCTCACTGCGGTCGAGCAAACAGCAAAATCACAATCCCCTCAAGTCAAGCAAACAGAGAAAAAAAATGATATAATGGAAAAGAACGAGGAATAATTTTTTAATTCTGATTTTATGGCTAAAAACGAACAAAACAAAGCGGAAAAACAAAAAGGACTTTTAGCCACTCAACAAATAGTGGGCATTGCAGATATTCGCGACAACTTAATGGTCACCAATAACGGTGAATTAAGAGCAGTTTTAAAAGTTTCGGGTGTTAATTTTGACTTATATGAAAAACGCGATCAGGAACAAACAATTTATGCTTTTCAAACTTTTTTAAACTCTTTGAATTTTCCGATCCAAATTTTAGTTCAATCAAGGCCAGTTAATTTAGAACCATATTTACAAAAATTAAAAGATTTAGGTTTAAAACAACCAACCGAAGCACTACGCATAGAAACTTATGAATACATGGAATTTATTGAACAGTTATCTCGGCTGGGGACGATTATGGACAAACATTTTTATGTGGTTATTTCCTACTCCTCAACTCCTATTACGCCCAAAGGCGCTTTACAAAAATTACAATTTGCTTTTTCCGGCACTCCCAAAGAAATAGTTTTGCAACATTTTGAAGAAACAAAAAAGAAAATAATAGAAAGGGTTCAAGTGGTGGCTGGCGGTTTAGGCGGAGCAGGACTGGAAGCAATTCAGCTTTCTACTCCAGAATTAATTGAGTTAATGTTTTCTTGCTATAACCCCAATAGCCCAGTTTATAATGGCGCCCTGTTGGAACAATATGAACATTTATTTACAACTAAAGCCGGCCCGGAGCAAGAAACCAAACAAATTAACGAATGATAAATAAATTAAAGAATTGTCAAATGTTTGAACAATTCGGAAATTCAAAATTGATTCAAAATTCAAAAATCATAATTTAAAATTTCCAATATGCCCAAAGACATTCAAAAAGTTAATCCAAAAGAAAACAAAGCTGCTGCCAGCAAAGATTTGTCAACCGCACTAGAAATGTTCCAAAAAGGAGCAATTAAACTTCAAGATATTGTCGCCCCGGCTTTTATCAATATCACCAACAGCCACATTCGTCTCAATGATTATTACATCACCACAATGTTTGCTTTTGGCTTTCCCCGCTATTTGTCACCCGGTTGGTTTAACGAACTCATCAATAAAGATTCACTTTTAGATATTTCTATTTTTATTTATCCTCAAAAAAACGCAGAAATTATGAAAGATTTGCGTCATCGTTTGGCTAGTCTTGAAGCAACATGGAGAATTGAAAAAGAAAAAGGTTTAGTCAGTGATCCAGAGTTAGAAACAGCGCTACAAGACATTGAAGAAATGCGTTTCGCAATTCAACGCGGAGAAGTTAAACTATTTTTAGTTGGTTTTTATGTTACTATTTACGCCAAAAGCTTGAAAAAATTACGCTTAATGAAAGAGGAAATAGAATCAGATTTAGCAGGCAAAATGATTATTGTAAAACCTACAATTTTCCGCAACATCCAAGGATTTTTATCAACCCTGCCAACGAACACGGACGAATTACAAACTTGGCGCAATTTTGATACTGCTTCTTTGTCCACTTTTTATCCTTTTGTGCACCAAAATATTACTTCAACTAGCGGTATTTTATATGGCGTTAACTCTTTCAACTCTTCTCTAGTAATTTTTGATCGTTTTAAATTAGCTAATGCTAATTCAATTATTTTCGCTGCTTCTGGTTCTGGTAAATCCTATTTAGCAAAATTAGAGGCTTTGCGCTATTTGATTCAAGGCACAGATGTAATTGCCATTGATCCCGAAGGAGAATATGAAACTTTGTGTGCTGCTGCTGGGGGAACTTTTATTGATGTTAGTTTAAAGTCCATGAACCACATTAATCCTTTTGATTTACCGCAAAATACCCAAGAGTCAGGGGAAAATATTTTGCGTGAAGCCATTATTAGACTAAAAGGTTTAATTTCTCTAATGGTGGGGGGCAATTTAACTGCTGAAGAAGAAGGTGTTTTGGAAAAAGCCCTTTTTGAAACTTATGCCTTAAAAGATATTGGCGCTGATAACGCTAGCCAAAAAAATCCTCCACCTTTAATTTCTGATTTACAAAAAGTATTAGCCAGTATAGAGGGAGGCGGTCGCATCGCCACACTTTTGGATAAATTCGCCCGCGGCACTTTTGCTCAATTATTTAATAATCCTACCAACGTTGATCTAAATAAAAATTTTCTTGTTTTTGGTATTAAAAATTTAGAAGAAGAATTAAGACCAGTTGCTATGTATATGGT
>JAQVDI010000039.1:4260-5802 GCA_028698375.1 Patescibacteria group bacterium
ATTAAGAATTCTGAAGACGTCTTTCTCCGTCATTCCGAGCAGTAGCGAGGAATCTCTCGCAAATGCGAGAAAAAATCTCAAACAAGTTGAGAAATCCTTCACTGGTGTTCAGGATGACAAAGGAAAAAACTTATGAAAACAAATCAACTTGTCATTCCGAGTAGCAACGAGGAATCTCCGATGAATGTCGGAATTAAAAAATATGTCGAAAACTTATTGGGTTTATATCCTAACCAATAAATCAAATACTCTGTACGTCGGAATAACCAATAATTTACAAAGGAGAATTTATGAACACCAAAATAAATTGGTTAAAGGGTTCACAGAAAAATATAAAATTAACAAATTAGTATATTGCCAAGAATTTGCATCACCAGAAGAAGCCATTGCTGCCGAAAAGAAAATAAAAGGATGGAGCAGAAAAAAGAAAATGGGATTGATTAAAAGTATAAATCCAGAATTTAAAGACTTATCTCAAACAAGTTGAGAGATCCTTCGGTAAAACACCTCAGGATGACAAAGGAAGAAACTTATGGAAACAAATCAACTTGTCATTCCGAGTAGCAACGAGGAATCTCCGACACATGTCGGAATTAAAAAATATGTTAACGAACAAAAAAAATCAAAAAGGTATCGCCGTTCTCTTCATCCCTACTTTAGTGATTATGCTTGGATTTATAATTGCTGCGCCCTTGTTTGTTTTTTCTCTTGTCAAAAGCTTGTCCGTTTCTAATGTTTACCAATATCTATTCAGCGGCGATGCTGCCGGTGTAAGCTATAAAGATGGAGTAGCCCCAAATGATTTAGCACTTAGGTCTGATGCTTTAATTCTGCCTTTTGACTATCGAGCGCTAAAAGGCAAAAAAAATAAATGCCAACCAGGCAATTATTATGGCGGCGCTGGCCCTGCCTGGACAAAAAATCACGGGGGCATCGATTACAGCCTAACCAGTGGAACTCCTTTGTACGCCGCCGCGACAGGTCAAATTACAGCAATAAAAAAGGATGTCAAAGCTGGATACTGGCCCTGCAGTAAGGGTTCGGACGACGCGGGTAATTTTATTACTTTAAAAATTACCTCTGGAAGTTTGGCTGGAAAAGCTGTTGAATATCATCACATTTTATTTGGTTCTATACCGGAAAACTTAAACATCACTTCAACTGTAAACCAAGGGCAATTTATTGGAAGAGTGGGCAGTACGGGTTGCTCAACTAATGCCCACCTTCATTTTCAATTAAATCGAGCCCAATACGCCAATAGTGGACCCAATTACAACAAAGATAAAACAGAAGACCCCCTGCCAGCATTAGGCTGCCAAAAAATAGGTTATGGAAACTACAAAGAAGTAAGATAATAATTGACAGTTATTGAAGAAACTATCAATACATCCAAAAAAATATTCCTGCAAAAATAAATTAATAAAAAAATTATTAATAATATCAAAATCATATGGTTGATATTTCTGCCAAAGATTTAGCAAATATGGCTAAAAATCCTACAGCCGCAGGCATAGGTTTAAATTTGGCTAAAAAAGCTTTGGG
>JAQVDI010000040.1 GCA_028698375.1 Patescibacteria group bacterium
AAAGTGGTGAAAGAATATATTGAAAGACAGAATACAGAGAGATCCAAAAGTAAATCTGCTAAGCTGTATCAGCTGAAGCTGGTGCCATAGATACAACTGCGGAGCTTGCTCCGCAGGGGTGTTGTTTTAGCAAAAAATTCGGTTAGCAGAAATGGTTTGAAAATTGGTGATAAAGTAAAAAAGGGTCAAGTAATTGCGCGAACAGGGAAAACTGGCTGGACAGATAGGGATCATTTGCATTTTATTGTTTTTCGACTAGATAATCAGATAGGCAATAACCATGGTTTTAAAAGTTTAAAACCAAAATTTTAATATTTACATTTTTGCTTGAAAAGATCTTACATTTAGTTTGGGATTTTGGTTGCAAAAGTAGAAAAGAATTAGGATTTTTGTTAAGATTGTATTAATGAGTAAAATTTTTTTAGTAGGAATTGGCGGGATTTCTATGTCCGGTATTGCTAAATATGAGTTGAAACAAGGAAATCAGGTTTATGGATCGGACATTAAAGAAAATGAAGAGATAAAGGAGTTGCGCAAAATGGGTGCGACAATATATCTGTCACAAAAGGCAGAAAATATCGAAAAAAATTTGCCGATTGATCTTTTGGTTTATAGCTCGGCGATTACAATTGGTTCGCCAGGAGATGCAGAAATTGAGGTCGCTAAAAAACAGGGAGTTAAAATTTTAAAACGTTCAGAATATCTTGGTTCTTTAACGCGTGAGTTTTCTACCATTGCCATTGCTGGTATGCATGGTAAAACCACAGTAACGGCAATGCTTGGTTATGTTTTGAAGGAAATGGGAGAAGAGCCTTTAGTTTTTGTGGGTGCTGAAACCGGGATTTTTGATTATTCTAATGTGGAAATTCCTTCGAATAAGCCTAAAATTATGGTTATTGAAGCTTGTGAATATGATGGTAGTTTTTTAGATTTTAGTTATGATATCGGAGTAATTTTGAATATTGAGCCAGAGCATTTGGATTATTTTACTGAGGGCTTGCCGCAAATTTTAAAAACTTTTAATACTTTTTCCAAAATTAATGCTCAAAGTGGTACTATTGTGGCTTTGGATCACCCAACTGTTAGGCAAGCGTTAGATGGCGTGGATAAAAAACTTGTTTATTTTGATCCTGGTGAGTTAGAAAAAGAAAAAATTGAATTAAAAATTCCCGGGGCTCACAACCGGCTTAATGCTTTGGCTGTTTTAAAAGTGATTGAAAAATTAGGTTTAAGTGTGCCTCGTGCTAAAGAAATTTTGAAAAATTTTCCTGGAACAAAAAGAAGGTTAGAATATCGTGGCGAGTTTAAGGGTGTGCCACTTTATGATGATTATGCGCATCATCCAACTGAAATTAAGGCGTCTATTGAGGCAATTCATGAAAAATATCCTAATAATAATCTTTTTTTGATATTTCAGCCTCATCAATATAGTCGTACCACTTTGCTTTTTGATGATTTTATTAATTCATTGTCTTTGGTGGACAAGTTATGTTTAGTAGAAGTTTTTGGGGTTGCCGGAAGAGAGGAAATGGCTAACTGCAAAAACAGCAATAGTCTTTTTGAAGCATTAAAAGATCAAGTAAGTGGTTTGTTTTATGCGAAAGATTATGATCAAGCTGAAAATATAATTAGAAAAAAGATTAATGTTAATGATATTTTGGTAGTAATGGGAGCAGGGCCAATAAACATTTTAGCAACTAAATTAATTAAAAATTATGAATAATTTTGATTTAAAACCAGTGCCTCAACCTGAAGCGCGTGAGCTAAAAAAAAGATTCAAATGGCGTTGGTGGGAAATTTTAATTGTTATTTTAGTCGGAGCATTTATTATTGAAGCTATTTATTTTTATGTTGTTTTTGCTCAAACTAAAAAGAAAATTTTTCAACCTAGAACTAGTGCGACTAGTTTAGTGGCTAATATCGGTGTACCTAAAAATAGTTTGGTTGTAGATAAAAAAAATGAATATCAAAATTATACCACTTTTTTATTAATGGGCATTGGCGGGGAAGGACATGCCGGTGGAGGCTTAGCTGATAGTATCCAAGTTCTAGTTTTAAATAATAAAAATAATGAATTAAAAATTATTTCTGTTCCTAGAGATTTATATCTTAGATTAGATGAATGTGGTATGGCTAAAATTAATGAAATGGATCAATGTGGTACGCGTCTTTGGGGTGAAAATGGTGGTGGAGATTTTAGCAAAAGTATTGTTTCTCAAGTTTTAGGTATGCCAATTAATTATTATGTCAAAATGGATTTTGAAGGTTTCAAAGAGTTGATTAATTTAGTTGGAGGAGTTGATGTGGACGTGGAAAAAGCGATCAACGATCAATTGGCTGGTTTAAACATTGTAGCTGGGCGGACTCATATGGATGGTGAATTGGCGCTTGCTTATGCCCGGACTCGTTATACTGATAGTGATTTCGACCGTAGCGGAAGGCAACAAAAAATTATTTTGGCTGTAAAAGATAGGCTTTTATCAAGTGATATTTATTTAAATCCTTTTAAATTATACAAAATTCTTAGTGTTATTTCTGATAATTTGGTAACTGATTTATCTAGTGATACTACTTTTAGCTATCTTAAAAAATCTCAAGATTTTAACACTGCTGGCACTTATGTAATTGATAATCGTAAAGATAATTTATTGTATTCAACCACAAGCGAAGCTGGTTCTTATATTCTTTTGCCAGTTGCTAAAGATTTTTCTGAAATTTGGGCTAAAGTTAAAAGAATAATTATAGATAAATAATTTCTATATTTTATGTGGTGGAATAAAAATAAAAAAGATGAATTTTTGATGACGCTGAAGCAGGAATTGGGTGAAGTTGAAAGTGATGTATCTTTAGCTAAAATTAGTTATTTAAAAATTGGTGGTCTGGCTCAATATTATTTTGGAGCTAAAACAAAAGAAGATTTAATTAAATCAGTACGATTAGCGCGTAAATTGGATTTGCCGCATTTAGTTATTGGTGCCAGTTCTAATTTACTATTTTTAGATAAAGGTTTTCAGGGTTTAATTATTAAAAACAATTATGCAGCTAAGGACGCGATTTACATTAATGGCTCTGAAGTAATTGCTCCTTCAGGTATTATTTTGTTGGTTTTAATTAAAGAGTTGGGCCAAAAAGGATTGGGGGGAATTGAATTTTTAGCGCCTATTCCTGGGACTTTAGGTGGGGCAATAGTTAGCGCAGTGGAAGCGAATAAGAAAGAGATAAAAAATTTTTTAGTTGGAGTAAATGTTTTAGATTTTAATGGAGAAGTCAAATTTGTTAAAAAAGAAAAATTGGGTTTAAAATATCGTCAATCAAAATTAAAAGGTTTAGCCAAGGCGCGTAATTATTTAAAGTACCCGGTTATTTTAGAAGCTAAATTAAAATTAATGCCTCGTAGTAAAGAAGAAGTGGAGCGTTTGGTGCAATCTGTTTTTTTAATGCGTCAAAAATCTCAGCCTCAAGGGATAAGCCTTGGCTGTACTTTCAAAAATCCAAAAATTGAGTTTGATAAACATAGTTTTCCTGATGAAGCTATTAGCAACGGCAGAGTTTCTTGTGGTTACCTTTTAGATAAAGGAATCAATTTTAAAGGTAAAAAAATTGGCAGAATACAACTTTCTAAAATTCATGCTAATTTTTTTATTAATTTGGGAGGAGCTAAAAGTGATCATTATCTTAAACTAGTTGAGGAAGTCAAAGAAAAAGTGAAAGAAAAATATAATTTGGATTTGAAAGAAGAAATAGAAATTATCGAGAATTAAATTAGTTGTTTTGACTTAGCCAATCCATTAATTGGAAATTTTGAGATTAATTAGTATAATTAGGTGTAATTAGAATAATTTCATTTTATGTCGATATCTCATATGCCTAAGGTTTTGCCAGGTTATAAAAGAGAAAAACCTAAAAAAATAATTCCTTGGAAACAAATTTTTTTATTTATTTTTTTTATGCTTATCTTAAGTTCTCTTGTTTATTTATTATTTTTTTCGTCAGTTTTTAAAATTAAAGATGTTGAATTGTCAGCAGCAACGCAAATTAACCGCGAAGAGGTATCTTTAATTATTGACAATGATGCAATTGGAAAAAATATTTTCTTTTGGGATAAAAATAATGTTGAGCGTGAAATTAATAATCGTTATCCTTTAGTTTTAAATCTGTTAATTTATAAAGGTTTGCCTAATACTCTTAAAGTAGTGGTCCAAGAAACAGCACCAAAAATTGTGTGGGAAACTAATGCGAAACTTTATTTAGTTGATGAGACTGGCCGGGTTATCAAAGAGGGCGATAATAAGGATTTGATAAAAGTAACAGATACTAAAAATTTAGTTATTAATCCTGGTGAAAAAATATTACCTAGTTTTTTTATTAATTTTTTAGATGAATTTAATGTTGGAGCCAAAAAAATTAAATTAAATATTAAAAATTATGAGGTTAATGAATCTTTGTTCGATTTGTCAGCTGTCACGGATAAAAATATCCGTTTAATTTTATCACCAAATCGTAGTGCCCAAGAAGCACTATCACAATATCAAAAAACCATTGAAAAATTAGGTCAGCCAAAAACCTATATCGATCTTAGATTTTCTCATCGTGTTTTTGTAAAATAGAAATCCCGCTCTTGCTAGTTAACGCATTAAGCGGGAAAGACGGATAGTTATTTAGATAAATTGCACAAATCATTTGGTGCACAAAAAACCAAAAATTTATTTGGCTCGTCTATTAAATGGCCAAACGGTATACACCATGGCCAGACATCACGCAGAATTGATTGAAAATATTTTCTAGCTGTTTGTGGTTCAAACACTAGATATTCTAAATAATCATCGACATTGCTGCCTAGATTCCCAGCAATCTTTCGCAGATTTTTGCCAGAACATTTTGATTGCCAATTATCATAATCTATTTCTCTATTTGGCTTAAATCTGTGCAATAATTGCATAAAAATTGGTAGACCAATTTCTACATGGCTAATGGCTGAACATTCAAAAGAAAACTCCATACTCATTTTAGGCCAAATAGTGTTAAATTCTGTTTTTTCTTTTGTGAACCAAGTTTCATGTATATATGCGTGAAAGAATTCCAGATAATCTTTGCAGACGTTTAAACCGTTTAGATCAGATAAATTTTCATAAGTAAATGGTAAAAAAATTAAATCAGTAATATCTTTATTGGTTGCTAAGCTAATTGCTTGCGCCAATTCTGGGGTTAATGGTTTAAGTTGATTCTCTGTTTGCAGCGGCCAAATTTCACCTTTGGCGATAGCAATTAAACGTCTAAGAGTGTGTTTTGCTTCTTCTTCTTTGGACATTGGCAAAGCTAATCTTTGCGGTTGGTATTGTGCAATTTGATTGTGAGAAAGCATTGTTTGCCCTCCATGTTGTTAATGAGCTTATAAAATATTAGCTGAAATTTTTTGTATTTACAAATTTTTGCTTTATTTTATTTTTTTAGCTATGCTTATTTTTGCTTTTTGAATTACATTTTGCTTTTTGACTTTTAATTTTTGATTTAAATTATTATGCCCCAAAAATATCGCTGGAAGATTAAAGAAAAAATTAGTGATGATTTGGAAACTCAGCTTTTGTATAACCGTGGTTTAATCAAAAACGAGAAAGAAAAAAAAGCAGCTATTAAATCATTTTTGTATCCTAATCCTAAAAATGATTTGTTTGATCCATTTAAGTTATCAGATTTAAAAAAAGCAGCTCAAAGAATTATTATCGCTAGTCG
>JAQVDI010000005.1 GCA_028698375.1 Patescibacteria group bacterium
TTTCCATTATTTTAAAAGAGTGAAAAATGAAGAGAAAAAATTAGTAGCTGGTGACCATCGTCGGATTGGTCGAGATTTGGATTTATTTTCTTTTGGTAAAGGTGAAAGCGCTATGGCTGGAAGTGTTTTTTGGCATCCGGCTGGTTGGTTAGTGTTCCAAGAAATTATTAGTTTCCTGCGTCAGAAACTTAACACTCTAGGTTACGAAGAAGCGCATACGCCGGTGATTTTAAATAAAAAACTTTGGCAAAAAAGCGGCCATTGGGATAAATATAAAGAAAGAATGTTTTTTACAGGATCGCTCGAAGATTTAAAAAAGGAGCCGGAATTTGCTTTAAAACCGATGAGCTGTCCGGGTAATTTAGTGGGCATTTACAGTCGCAAACAAGTTTCTTATAAAGATTTGCCCTTGAAAATTGCTGAGTTTGGCACAGTTTATCGTAACGAAGCTCCAGGTGAAGTTTTGGGATTATTCCGTTTGCGCGAATTTACACAAGATGATGCTCATATTTTTTGCACAGAAGAACAGGTTAAAGAAGAATTAAAAAAATTAATTAAGCTTTGTTTTGAAATTTATAAAACTTTCGGTTTGAAAATTGATCATATTGAATTATCCACTAAACCCAAAGATGCCATTGGCTCAGATGGGGTTTGGGCGAACGCGGAAAAAATTATGGAAGAGGTGCTTAAAGAGGAAGATGTTGAGTACAAAATTAACCAGGGTGACGGTGCTTTTTATGGCCCAAAGTTTGATTTTCATCTTAAAGATATTTTGGGTCGTACTTGGCAATTAGGCACAATTCAGCTTGATTTTTCTATGCCGCAGGAAGACCGATTAGATATTTCTTATATTGATGAAAATAGCCAAAAGCAGCGGCCTGTAATGATTCATCGGGCAATTTTTGGATCCATCGAGCGTTTTATCGGTGTGCTTTTAGAGCAATACGAAGGTAATTTACCGGTGTGGCTTTCCCCTATTCAAATTGCGATTTTGCCGGTTAGTGAAAAGTTTGAATATCTGGCGGCTGATTTTGGTAAAGCGCTTGTCCCCTTTCGCACGAAAATTATTAGCGGGAGTGAAACTGTTGGTAAGCGCATTGCTGAGACTGAAATTCAAAAAATTCCTTATGTTTTGGTGGTTGGTGAAAAAGAAGCTCAAGCCATTAAGGAAAATTCTGATTTGCAAATTAGAATGCGCACAAAAGGCGTGGAAAATATGAGTTTATCTGATTTCAAATCTCGTGTCGAAAAAAATATTTCTGATAAAAGTTTAGAACTTTAGATTGATTTTTTAAGGTTTTCTCTTTAAATTAAAACAAATGAAGTTTTATCTTTTTGTGTTGGGTTGTCAAATGAATGTGAGTGATGCTGAGCGTTTGCGATTTTTGCTAACTAATTTAGGATTGAAAGAAACAAGCGATGCAAAAAATGCAGATATTATTTTGACAGTGGCTTGCAGTGTGCGACAAAAACCAATTGATCGTATCTGGGGAAAGTTTAAAATTTGGCAGTCGTTTGTCCCCCGCCCAAAAATAATTTTGACTGGTTGTGTAGTTGAGGCGGATCGAAAAAAATTTATTGAAAAATTTGATTTGGTTTTTGATATTCAGAAGCCGCAAGAACTGATTAGCTTTTTGAAAAAGATCCACCCGCAGCTACGCAGCTATGGCGGATTGGCCTGCTGGCCAAAAACTGATTCCCTGTTTGATTTGAATCCAATGCGTCAAACTCGCGATCGGGCTTACATTTCGATTGGTAATGGCTGCAATAATTTTTGCACTTATTGTGTTGTCCCTTATACCCGCGGGCGAGAAATTTATCGACCGATGCGTGAAATTATTAAAGAAGCAAGAGAAGCGCTTAAAAATGGTGCCAAAATCATTTCTTTAATTGCGCAAAATGTGAATTCTTATAAAGATCCCTTTGTTATTCCCGCGATTTATGGTGAGTATAACCGAACCAAGGCGGGAATCCACTCTGCTGTCATTCTGAACGAAAGTGAAGAATCTCCGGCGCATGCCGGTACTCGCATTCGCGAGAGATTGCCACGTCGTTTCGCTCCTCGCAATGACAACGAAGGAAAAGATTTTGTGGAATTATTGAAAAAGATTAATAATATCCCCGGATATTTTAAGATTGAATTTTTGACTTCTCATCCTAAAGATATGAGTGATGAATTAATTAAGACGGTGGCAAAATTAGACAAAGTGATTAAATGGATTCATTTGCCGGTGCAAGCAGGATCTGACGAGATTTTAGAAAAGATGAATCGAAAATATACTCGCGAGCATTATCTAAAATTAGTTAAAAAAATTCGTAAAGTTATGCCCAAAGTTGTTTTAACCACGGATATTATTGTTGGTTTCCCAAGCGAAACTAAAGCTCAATTTGAGGAAACAGTAGATTTGGCGAAGACGGCTAAATTTGATCAGGCATTTGTGTCTAAATATAGTCCAAGAGCTGGCACAGTGGCTGCCAAAATGGATAATGATGTCTCCCCCGCCGAAAAAAAGCGACGCTTTCGAATTTTGGACAAGCTGATTAATCATAAAAAAATTATTACTTATAATAATCGTGTCATTCCCGCGAAGGCGGGAATCCAGAAAATAGATTCCGCATCAAGTGCGGAATGACAAAGAACAAAATCATTGATATTTTAGGTTAAATCTGTTAATTTAAATCTATGAAAGTTAATGAAGTTGTCCAAGTCGGCGATAAAGTTTTAAAACAAAAGGCATTAGCAGTGCCTCATTTTGGTGATAAAGAAAAAGCGGTTGTTAAGAAAATGAAAGATATATTAATTAAAGCCAGTGGCATTGGTTTAGCTGCTCCGCAAATTGGTGAAAATAAGCAGATTATCTTAGTGGGGACACCGGATAAGAAATTGCAAAAAGAATTAGGAATGGGTTTTTTTGTTTTAATTAATCCTAAAATTATCGATCGATCTGATGATGAAGAAACAATGGAAGAGGGTTGTTTGTCATTTATGAAACCGGAAATTCGCGGCAAAGTTAGTCGGCCACTCTATGTTAAGGTAAGCGCACGTGATGAAAAAGGTCAATTAATTGAGTTGGAAGCTTTTGATTTAATGGCAAGAAGCATTTGTCATGAAGTTGATCATTTACGCGGTGTGCTTTTTACAGACATTGCTGATCCCGCCTCTATTTACGAAGCGGAAAAAGAAAAGAAAAAAGAACAAATTATAGGGTAAGGTTCTCGACATGTTCGAACATTAATTTTTATTCTTCGAGCGAGGCAACAGAAAAGTCGAGAAGCATTCTTTAATATAAACATATGACAAAACCAAAATTATTATTTCTATCATCTTCAAACTTTGGGGCACAAGTCTTGCAAGATTTAGCTGATTTAAAAGCAGATATTCTTTTAGTGACCTCGGAAGATAAATCAAAAGGCCGCGGTTTAAATTTGCAACCTAATAGCGCTAAAAAAATAGCACAAGATTTGGGCTTAGAAGTTGTGGAAGTGGCTAATAAAACCGAAGTGGCGCAGATTTTAAAACAAAAAGATTATGATTTGGCGTTAATCGCCGGATTTTCTTATATTATCCAAGCTGATGTTTTGTTTGCACCTAAGACTAAATTAAAGCATTTAGTTTTACACCCATCGCTTTTGCCGGATTTGCGTGGTGCTTCACCAATTCAATATGCACTTTTAAAAGGTTATAAAAAAACCGGTATTTGTTTGTTTGAAATTGAGGCGAGTGTGGATTCCGGTGATGTGATTGCTTGTGAGAATTTAGCAATTGATAAAAATGACAATTACAAAACTTTAGAAATAAAATTAGCGCGACAGAGCGCGAAACTTTTTAAAGAAAATTATTCTGATTATTTAGCGGGCAAAATTGAATCTAAACCGCAAAAAGGTAAAGTAAGCTTTACAAAACAGATAGAAAAAACCGACGGCCGAGTTAATTTTAAAAAGGAAACAGCTCGGGAAATTTTTAATAAGTTTCGTGCCTTTTACATTTGGCCGGGAATTTATTTTGAATTGAATTACCCCAGTTCAATTAAAACTATTAAAATTACTGATTTAGCGTTAAAAAATAAAAAGTTATTAATCAAGAAAGTCTTGCCAGAAGGAAAAAAAGAAATGGATTTCCAATCTTTTTTAAATGGTTATAATTTTCCTCTTGACCTCCAAAACAAAATCATATATCCTAAGTAATGTCTCGCTTTGTCATCCTGAATTTATTTCAGGATCTCGAGATTCCGAAATAAGTTCGGAATGACAAAACTAAAAACTAACAATTAATATCTTTTTTGTATGTTGAAGATTAGACTCCGTCGAATTGGGAAAAAGCATGAACCTATTTTTGCTGTGGTGGTAGCAGAACACAAGAGAGCAGTGAAGGGCGATTTTATTGAAAAGCTCGGTACTTATACTATGAAAACCGGCGAATTGATTATCAATAAAGATAGAGTCGTTTATTGGCAGAGTAAAGGTGCTAAATTATCTGATACTTTAAATAACATTTTAGTTAAAGAAAAAGTGGTCAAGGGTTCAATTATTAAAAAAACTGTGGCTCCAAAGAAAAAGGATGAGGATAAGAATGAAAATAAGGGTGGAGCAAAAGCAGGAGAAGCAGAGCAGAAGGTCGAGAAGCCGAAAACTGACGAAAAGCCGGAAGTGGAATCCAAACCAGCTGAAGAAAAGGCAGAAGAATCTAAAACTGAAGAAGCGACCTCGGCAGTAAAAGATAAAAAAGAATAAGAATAGATGATGGTAAATCGCCTAGTTGTTAGGTGATTTTTTATTTGTTATATCTTATAAACTAAAATTTAATTGTAATTTATGATTTTGCATTTTGTTTTTTATTTTGTTATACTATACTTAGTTCTCTAAATTAGTCTTTATATTAATTTAGGACAATTTATTATTAATCTTTTGTTTTTATGCCTAAAAATAAGCCAACAAATAGCTATGATGCATCTTCTATCCAAGTGCTAGAAGGTTTAGATCCGGTTAGAAAAAGGCCGGGTATGTATATTGGTTCCACCGGAGTTAGCGGTTTGCATCATTTAATTTGGGAAGTGGTGGATAATGCTGTTGATGAAGCAATTGGTGGTTATGCTACAGATGCTGTGGTAATTTTAGAAAAAGATGGCCAAGTAACAGTAATTGATAACGGTCGTGGCATCCCAGTCGATGTGCACAAACAAACCAAAAAATCAGCTTTAGAAACTGTAATGACTACTTTGCATGCTGGTGGTAAGTTTGGCGATGGCGCTTATAAAGTTTCTGGTGGTTTGCATGGGGTGGGTGTGTCGGTAGTTAATGCTCTTTCTTCCCAATTAGTAGCTGTGGTGAAGCGAGATAACAAATATTATTTTCAAGAATATAGCCGTGGTAAAGCTAAAGGCACGGTTAAACAAATTAAAGAAAGTGATTTAAAAGCCAAGGATTTACCCAAGATTGATTATAAAGGCGGTACGGCAATTCGTTTTATGCCAGATGGTGAAATCTTTGAAACATTGGAATTTGATCGGGAAACCATTATGGATCATTTGCGTCAGCAGGCTTTTTTGACCGGCGGTTTGAAAATTATTTTTATTGATCGTCGCGATACGGAAAAGAAAAATGGTTTGGATAATTTGCTACAGGGAGAAACTTTTACTTTTTATTTTCAGTCCGGTGTTAAGGCTTATCTGCAACATTTGATGTCGCATAAAAAGTCTTTGACGGATGTCGTGGCTTTTAAAGATAAGGTGGATGATTTGGAAGTGGAGGTAGGATTGGCATATTCTAGTGATTTCAATGAACATATTTATACTTTCGCTAATAATATTCATACGATTGAAGGCGGGATGCACTTAACTGGTTTTCGCTCGGCCTTAACGCGTGTGATCTCTGATTTTAATCGTAAAAATCAAGAAGGTGGGGTGGCTGGTAAACAAAATGGTAATGGCAATGGAAAAGGTAAAGCCAAAAAAGAAGCGGGTATTACGGGCGAGGATGTACGTGAAGGGTTGGTAGCGGTAATTAGTGTTAAGTTGCCTGAACCGCAGTTTGAAGGTCAAACAAAAGCCAAATTAGGCAATCCAGAAGCTCGCACCGTTGTAGAAAATGTTGTTAATTCCAAACTATCTACTTTTTTGGAAGAAAATCCCAAAACCGCCAAAATGGTTTTGGAAAAAGTATTGCTTGCGGCTAAAGCGCGTATGGCGGCTAAGGCAGCTAAAGATACAGTTTTAAGAAAAGGCCTGCTAGATGGTTTTGCGTTACCTGGTAAATTGTCAGATTGTGCTTCTAGGAATCCTGAAGATAGTGAATTGTTTTTGGTTGAAGGTAATTCTGCTGGTGGTAATGCTAAACAGGCACGCGATAGTCATTTTCAAGCGATTTTACCTTTGCGTGGCAAGGTTTTGAATGTAGAAAAAACTCGTTTTGATAAAGCTTTAAAAAACGAAGAAATACGCACAATGATTATGGCTATGGGTATGGGTGTGGGTGATGAAAAAGATATCACTAAAATTCGCTATCATCGAATTATTATTATGGCTGATGCTGATGTTGACGGTTCACATATCTGTACTTTGCTTTTAACCTTGTTTTTCCGCTTTTTCCCGGAAATTATTGGAAAAGGGTATTTATATATCGCTCAGTCGCCTTTGTTCAAAATTAAATCTGGTAAAGAAACAATTTATGCTTTTAGCGAGGCGGAGCGAGATGCGGCTGTGAAACAATTCGAAGGTAAAAAAGTGGATATCCAACGCTATAAAGGTTTAGGTGAAATGAATCCTGACCAACTTTGGAATACGACTATGGACCCAGATAAGCGATTAATGTTAAAAGTAACTGTTGATGATGCGGAAGAAGCTGATCAACTCTTCTCCACTTTAATGGGCGAAGAAGTTAGCGAGCGTAAAAAATTTATTCAGCATAAAGCTAGTCAGGTGCAAAATTTAGATATATAAATTAAATTAAAATGCAAAAATCAAAAGTTAAAATTGAAAGTTTGTCATTCCGTGCTTGACACGGAATATAGATTCCCGCCTCCGCGGGAATGACAGGGCAGGAAAGTTAAAATACATTATGTCAAACGAAAAAGGAAATAAAAAAGAAAAACAAGGAAAATTTGCGAAAGATGTCAGGGATGTGGCCATTGTTGATGAGATGTCTACTTCTTATATTGATTATGCAATGAGTGTGATTGTTTCGCGCGCTTTGCCTGATGTGCGCGATGGCTTAAAGCCAGTGCATCGTCGTATTTTGTTCGCTATGAAAGAGGCGGGATTAGTTCCGCAAGGTCGATTTAGAAAAAGTGCCACGGTAGTGGGTTCAGTTTTGGGTCGTTATCATCCTCATGGTGATGTTGCGGTTTATGATTCTTTGGTTCGTTTGGCGCAGCCATTTTCTATGCGCTATCCGTTAATTAATGGTCAAGGTAACTTTGGCTCAATTGATGGTGATACTGCAGCAGCCATGCGTTATACCGAGACCAAATTAAAACCGATTTCTGAAACCATGCTTGCTGATATTGATAAGGATACGGTTGATTTTATGGATAACTACGACGGCACGCGCAAAGAGCCTAAGGTTTTAGCAGCGCGTTTGCCTAATCTTTTGATTAATGGCACGTTAGGCATTGCTGTTGGTATGGCCACAACAATTCCACCGCATAATTTGAGTGAAGTATGTGATGCTATTGTTTATTTAATTGATCATCCAGAGGCGGAGGTGGAAGATTTATTGCAATTTATTAAAGGCCCGGATTTGCCTACGGCTGGTTTGATTTATGATTTTGAAGAATTAAAAGCGATGTATTCATCCGGTAAGGGTCGGGTGATTATGCGGGCCAAAGCTGGAATTGAAGAAGGCCGTAATGGTCGTTTCAAAATTGTGGTTACAGAAATTCCTTACCAAGTTAACAAATCAGTTCTGTTACAGAAAATCGCTTTAGTGGTTAAAGATAAAAAAATCAAAGGCATTTCTGATTTACGTGATGAGTCCGGTAAAGCTGGTATTAAAATTGTGATTGAATTAAAACGTGATGCTCATCCCAAGAAAGTTTTAAATCAGCTTTTTAAATATACACAAATGCAAGATACGCTTTATGCTAATATGTTGGCTCTTGATCATGGTATCCAACCGCGCATTTTTAATCTTAAAAGTATGTTGGTTGCTTTTATCGAACATCGCAAAGAAGTGGTGATCCGCCGCACTAAGTTTGAGTTAAAGAAAGCAGAAGCGAGAAAGCATATTTTAGAAGGTTTATTAATTGCCTTGGACCATCTGGATGAAGTGATTAAAACTATTCGAGCGAGTGCTAATAGAGAAATCGCCGCCAAAAATTTGGTCAAAAAATTTAAATTATCAGTTTTACAAGCTGAGGCGATTTTGGAAATGCGTTTGCATCAATTATCAGCTCTTGAGCGCCAAAATGTTTTAGACGAATATGAAGAAATTAAAAAATTGATTGCTGCCTTGCAAGAGTTATTAGGTAGTGAAAAGAAAATTTATGGGGTGATTAAAAAAGAAACCAGTGATATCCAAGAAAAATTTGGGGATGTTCGTCGCACCAAGATTATTAAATCAAAAATCGGTGAAATGGGTTTGGAAGATTTGGTCGCCAATGAGCCCAATTTGGTGGCAATAACGCGCGATAATTATATTAAACGAATGCCGGTGAATACTTATCGATCGCAGGGTCGCGGCGGTAAAGGTGTTCTGGGTATGAGCACAAAGGCAGAAGACGAAGTGGATAAAATTTTTGTGGCGATGACTCATGAGCGTCTGCTTTTCTTTACAGATCAGGGTCGAGTTTTGCAGGCGCTTGTTTATGATTTACCCGAAGCTGCTCGTCAAGGCCGAGGTGCGCCACTCGTCAATTTTATTGAGTTGCGATCCAATGAAAAAGTGACGGCTGTGGTTAATTTGTCTAATCAATCTGATTATAAATATATGTTTATGGCTACCAAGCACGGTTTGGTGAAAAAGATTAATATCAGCGATCTTGCCAATGTGCGCAAAAGCGGCATTATCATTGTCCATCTTAAAAATGAAGATGAGCTATTGTGGGCCAAGCCAACAATGGGTGATGATGAAGTCATTTTAGTCAGCGAAAATGGCCAATCAATTAGATTTAAAGAAAGCGATGCGCGGCCTATGGGTCGAGCTGCGGCTGGTGTTCGCGGTATTAAATTAAAAGCTGAAGATATTTTGGTTGGTATGGATGTGATTGGTAAAGCTGGTCAAAATTCCAAAGAAATTGAAGATATGGAAGAGGCATTTAAAGAACAAGGTTTGAGCCAAGAAGATATGGATGAATTATTAAAAGAAAGTCGTCAAGCTACAGCTGATTTATTATTAATGACTGTTTCTCGTCAGGGTTATGGAAAATTATCCGCTTTGAAACAATTTAAAGTTCAAAATCGTGGTGGTTCGGGCGTCAAAGCGGCTAAAGTTACTCGTAAAACCGGCAATTTAGTGGTGGCGCGACTCGTCAGCCAAAATAAAAAAACCGAGTTGATTATAATTTCCAGAAAAGGTCAGATGATTAAAATTCCGCTAAAGAGTGTTCGTGCGCTTTCTCGTGTTACTCAAGGCGTTAAATTAATGCGCCTAAAAGTTGACGACGAAATCGCCTCGGTCGCCGTTTCTTAATCTGTTCGCTCCTCGAAGCTTTCTTGACCAGCCGTAGCTTTAACAAAGAAGGGTGCTAAGTGAGTCGCAGTAAGTTAAAAACAATAAAAAGCTCCCTAAATATGAAATTTTTGACCTTTAACTTTTGATTTTTAAATTATAGTTGTGTATTATAATTTCGATGCAAGAAGAAAAAATGATCCGCATTCTTGGAGCGGGTACTTTGAGTATTTTAGTGGTTGTTATTTGTTTGATTTTTGGGATTATAACCCGACCCAAACCTGTTGATTCTGTTAAATCAGTTAGCTTTGAGAATACTTTTGATAACCAGGCAACACTACCTGAACAACCTGCTGATGATCAGCTCTCCAACCAGGGTCAAGTTGCAGGAGCTCAAGCCGAAAATTCTTCGAATCAAACTGTTAAGCCAGCAACTGGTGAAAAATATACAGTTCAATCTGGAGATACACTTTACGGAATTGGTATCAAATTTAATAAAGATTGGAAAGAAATAGCAGCAGCTAATGATATTTCTGATTCTGGCAGTTTACATGAGGGTCAAGAATTAATTATTCCTTAAAAAATAAACCAAAATTATGAAAAAAAGCTGGGTAAAAAAATTAACTTGGATTGTCCCCACTATTGCAGTATTAATTGCTGCTTATTTTGTAATCCCTCAATTAATTGCTGATAACGCTTACCCTTTGGAATATAAAGATTTAATAAAAAAATATTCTTTGAAATATGATATTGACCCTAATTTAGTCGCTGCCACTATTTGGCAAGAAAGCCATTTTGACCCTAATGCTGGTAGTGGTGCTGGTGCTTTGGGTTTAATGCAAATTATGCCTGCAACTGCACAAGGTATTGCCAATGAGTTAGGAGAAGGTGAATCTTTTAACACTCAGATGCTTTTTGACCCTGATGTTAGTATCCGTTATGGTACCTGGTATTTGTCACATTATGTTAAAAAATATGCCAGTGTTAGTTTGGCTTTAGTGGCCTATAATGGTGGATTTGGTTTAGCGGATCAGATGGCAGCAACTGGGGCATACGAAACTTTAAATTATGAGACTGCTAATTACTATCAACGTGTTCAGGAGGTAAAAACTGTTTATGACCAACTTTATGGTCGTTGGTGGGAAACAGCAACAGTAAAATCAAAACCTAAGCGTCCTACTTTGCCAACTGTGGTGATATTTGTTAAAAATTGGTTAGGATTATAAGTGTTAGAGACTGCACAAATTTCAAAATCCAAATTAAAAATATCAAAGATATGAAAAGTAAAGAACTCAGGCAAAAGTTTTTAGATTTTTTTGAAGCTAAAGGTCATAAAATTATTCCATCTGCTCCTCTAATTCCTAGCGAACTTGATCCGAGCGTGCTTTTTACGACAGCTGGGATGCAACAATTTAAACGATTTTATTCAGAACCTAAAGAGGCGCCAGCAATGCGTATCGCGACTTGTCAACAATGTGTTCGTACTGGCGATATTGAAGAAGTCGGGGATGAATCGC
Source organism: Patescibacteria group bacterium (assembly GCA_028698375.1). Classification (GTDB taxonomy): domain Bacteria; phylum Patescibacteriota; class UBA1384; order JAGGWG01; family JAGGWG01; genus JAQVDI01. The sequence goes on from JAQVDI010000005.1 coordinate 11,121, forward strand.
ATCTGACTTTTTTTGAAATGTTGGGTAATTTTTCTTTTAATAATTATGGCAAAAAAGAAGCAATTGAATGGGCTTGGGAATTTTTGACAGATCAAAATTGGCTTGGAATTGATAAAAAAAGGATTGATGCAACTTATTTTGATCATGAAAAAGCAAAAAAAGGCATTAGTATTATTGAGGATACGGATTTAGAGTCGTTAGCAATTTTAAAAACATTGTCGGGATTAAATAAAATTGAAGCTCAGGGTGAAGATAACTTTTGGTCACTTGGAACTGAGGGTTCTCCTGGTGGTCCAACGGTTGAATTTTATATTGATGGCGTAGAAGTTTGGAATTTGGTGTTTAACGAATGGATTTTTAAAGAAAGCCATTGGCATTCTTTTGGAGTCAAGGGTGTAGATACGGGTATGGGTTTAGAAAGATTAATTGCTGTTTTAAACATGGAAAAAAATGTTTATGACACAGATTTATTTCAGTCAATCATTAAGAAAATTGAGGAATTATCAGGTAAAAAATATCAAGATAATCAACAGGCATTTCGCATTATTGCTGATCATCTTAGAGCTGCAACTTTTTTAATTGCTGACGGAGTAGAGCCGAGCAATAAAGAACGTGGTTATATTGTTCGTCGTTTGATCCGTAGAGCAATTGTTAAAGCTAAAAAATTAGGGATTGAGAACATTTTTGTGGCAGAAATTGCTGATGAGGTCGTTGAAATCTACAAAGATATTTATTCGGAGTTGGAAAATAAAAGGGATAATGTAAAGCAGACTTTACAAAATGAAGAAGAGAAATTTAGAAAAACTCTGAGTTTGGGTTTAAAAGAATTTGAAAAAATAAAACAGGATTTAACTGGGCAAAAAGCTTTTCGGCTTTATGAAACTTACGGTTTTCCCTTAGAAATGACAGAGGAGTTGGCTAAAGAACAAAATGTTCAAATTGATAAAGAGGAATTTAAAAAAGCATTTAAGGAACATCAGAAGAAATCGCGGACAGCTTCAGTAGGGATGTTTAAGGGTGGGTTGGCAGATTCAGGAGAAGAAACCAAAAAATTGCATACAGCAGCTCATTTACTTTTAGCAGCTTTGCGTCAAGTTTTAGGAAATGGGGTTTTCCAAAAAGGGTCTAATATTACATCTGAAAGACTACGTTTTGATTTTTCACACAATGAAAAATTAACTTCAGAACAATTAAAACAAGTGGAAGATTTAGTGAATGAACAGATTCAAGCGGCAATTCCCGTGGAAATGACAGAAATGGGTCTGAATGAAGCAAAAAAATCTGGTGCCATGGGCGTATTTGAAAGTAAATATGGTGATAAGGTCAAAGTTTATACCATTGATGGTTTCTCTAACGAAATCTGCGGCGGTCCGCATGTAGAAAATACTAAAGATTTAGGCTATTTTAAAATTGTTAAAGAAGAATCCTCCTCAGCTGGCGTGCGTAGGATAAAAGCGATTTTAAAATAAAATTTCTTGCAATAGTGAAAAATTTTTGTTAGTTTGGAAGTACATTTTGAAAACTAAAAGAAATTATGGAAAAAGTTGATCAAGAATTTGTGGAGTACATTGTAAAATCGATTGTGGATCACCCCGAAGATGTGAGTACGGAAAGAGTTTTGGATGAAATGGGAGTGTTAATTACTTTAAAAGTTAATGATGAAGATCTGGGCAAAGTGATTGGCAAAAGAGGTCAAACTATTAATTCAATTCGCACAGTTCTGCGTGCTATGGGTATGAAAAGTAAAGCGCGAATTAATTTAAAGCTTGAAGAACCTAACCGTCCAATGGAAGAAAAACCGGAAACCCCGGTTGAAGAATAAGATAAATAAAAAAGAGCTGACTCGTCTGAGAATGCTCTTTTTTTATTTGATTTTTTTAATTCTTTTTAGTATTATTTAAAAGGTTTCCGGGATCACGATTTGTTAGGCTCGTTTTGCTAACGAGTCGCCGGAGCTTATCTTATCAGCGTTGTGAAGAGAGGAGGGATGTGTATGCGCTGGCATAGCACCGAGGAGGGCGGCTGAACTGGCGATATCGCCTTACTCCCGGCGGCGTTCGCCTCGCAAGTGGGAGTAACAACCTCTGATGGGCGGTGATGTTATGCCGCCCTTTTTCTTTTTAAAATTTTATAATTTTGATATTGGAAATTGATTAGAAATTAGTAATTAGTGTAATTAGAAATTTAATTGTAAATTTATAAATCTAGACTTTATCTTTCAGAATTAATCTGATAGATTAGATAAAGTATGAGGATAAACATTTTAACTCTTTTCCCAGAATTTTTTGATACGCCGCTCAAAACGAGCATGATGCATAAGGCTCAAAGAATAAAAGCGGTTGATTTTAAGTTTTATAATTTACGGGATTTCGGTATTGGCCCACGCTATCAGGTTGATGATCGGCCTTATGGCGGAGGCGCTGGCATGATTTTGCGAGTTGATGTGGTGGATAAAGCGATTGAAAAAATTAAAAAAAATGATCCCAAAACTAAAATTATTTTATTAACTCCGAAAGGACAAACTTTTAATCAAGATTTAGCTCAAAATTTAGCAATCAAGAATAGTTTAACTTTAATTTGTGGCCATTATGAAGGGTTTGATGAGAGAATCCGCGATTTGGTAGATGCAGAAATATCAATCGGCAATTTTGTTTTAACCGGCGGTGAACCGGCTACACTGGTTATAATTGATGCCATTACCCGTTTAATCCCTGGTGTTTTGGATCATGAATCCGCTAAAGAAGAAAGTTTTTCTTTAAAAATTGAGAATTCTTTGCAAAATTGTAAATTGAAAATTGAAAATTGTCTTGAATACCCGCACTATACAAGACCAGTGGACTTTAACCGCAAAAAAGTCCCTAAAATTTTGCTCTCTGGCAATCATGTTGAAGTCAAAAAATGGCGTTTGCAACAAGCGATTGAAGAAACAGAGAAGAGAAAAAATAACCCGCCTAAGATGTAGACGGGTTAAGGGCGGAGAGATAATTGGTGTTCTTCATTTTCTTCACAAGCTAACTGAAGTGCAGGTTCAATATTACTTGTGGCAATTACATTTATAAATGAGTAGGAGTTATCAATTTTGATAGCTAAAATTTTGCCATCTGGAATTCTGCAAAAAATTATTCCGCTAAAATTGTCATTAGCAGAAGCTAGCGGATCTTCATTGCTAAATCCGCCGCAAAAAATGCCACTTATTACTTGGTTAGCCATTATCTTCTCCTTTAGGTTCAAGGTACTAGATAAATTTATTATAACTAAAAATTGGATAATACATAATAAAAACAGTGGATAACTTTGACATTTCGCCATATAATTCCTAAATTTAGATTATGCGATTTAAATTAAAATCAGATTTTAAACCAACTGGCGATCAGCCCAAAGCAATTGCTGAATTAATCCATAATTATCAAAATGGAGTTAAATCCCAGGTGCTTTTGGGTGTAACTGGAAGTGGTAAAACTTATACAGTGGCTAATTTAATTGAAAAAATTCAAAAGCCGACTCTAATTATTTCTCATAATAAAACTTTAGCAGCTCAACTTTATAGTGAATTTAAAGCTTTTTTTCCTAAAAACGCAGTTAAATATTTTGTTTCTTATTATGATTATTATCAGCCAGAGGCCTATTTGCCACAAACAGATACATATATTGAAAAAGATTCTCAGGTGAATCAGGAGATTGATCGTTTGCGCAATGAGGCTACTTTTTCGTTAATGACGCGTAAAGATGTGATTGTTATTGCTAGTGTTTCTGCAATTTATGGTTTGGGCAATCCAAAAGATTATGAAAAAATGCACTTAGAAATCAGTCTTGGCCAAAATATGACGCCTAGAGAATTAGCTAAAGCTTTGATTGCTTTAAGATATAATCGTAATGATTTCACTTTAGAGCGGGTTCATTTTTCTTTGAATGGTGATGTTCTGGACTTGTTCCCTTCTTATGGCGAGAAAGCAATTAGAATTGAAATTTTTGACAATAAGGTGGAAAGAATCAGTGAAATTAACCCCTTTACAAAAAAAATGGAAAATGTTTTAGAGCAAATTGTGGTTTACCCAGCAACACAATTTGTTAATGCTGCCAGTGATCTTGAAGCAATTTTAGGTCGAATTAAAGCTGATATGGAAAAGCAGGAGAAAGTGTTTTTGAAGCAACAGAAGTTTATTGAGGCGCAGAGAATTCGCGAGCGCACCCTACAAGATATTGAGATGATTAGGGAATTGGGCTATTGCACTGGAATTGAAAATTATTCTTTTTATTTTGATGGTCGTAAATCTGGCGAAGCACCAGCTTGTCTCTTGGATTATTACCCAAAAGATTTTTTGCTTGTAGTTGATGAAAGTCATATGACTATTCCTCAAATTCGTGGTATGTATTTTGGTGATCGTTCACGTAAAGAAACGCTTGTTAATTTTGGTTTTCGCCTGCCAACAGCAATGGATAACCGGCCACTTAAATTTGATGAATTTTTACAGCATTTAAATCGAGAAGTTTATATTTCTGCTACTCCTGATAAGTGGGAATTAACTCTTGTTCTTAAGCAAGAGGATCAAGAATTAACAGAGTTAGATGTGGCACAAAAATCTTTAGCAAAAATTGTGCAATCGCCGTTAGTAGTGGAGCAAGTGATCCGTCCAACTTTTCTTTTAGATCCACAGGTTGAGGTAAGGTCAACTAAAAATCAGCTGGAAAATTTAATGAAAGAAATAAAAAAAAGAACTAAAAGTGGACAACGCACCTTAGTGACAGTTTTAACCAAGAGAATGGCTGAGGAGTTGAGTGAATATTTGCGCGAAAAAGGCTTGAAAGTTGCTTATTTGCATTCAGAGATTGAAACGCTTAAACGCCCGAAGATTTTGCGGGAATTACGTGAGGGAGTTTATGATATTTTGGTGGGAGTTAACTTGTTGCGCGAAGGTTTAGATTTGCCAGAAGTGTCGCTGGTGGCGATTATAGATGCGGATAAAGAGGGTTTTTTAAGGTCTAGCTGGGCATTAATTCAAACTATGGGTAGAGCTGCCAGGCATCAAGACGGCAAAGTAATTTTGTATGCAGACAAAATGACTGGCTCAATGAAAAAAGCAATTAATGAAACTAATCGACGACGCAAAATTCAAGAAGCTTATAATCAAAAATTTCACAAAAAACCGCTTAGTATCAATAAACCAATTAAAACTTTATTAGAGATCGAGTCGGTGGAACCAGAAGAAAAAGAGTTGTTGGCGATTGATAATATCTCTCAAGATGAAAAAGAGCATTTGATTCAAGAGTTAAATTCCAAAATGGAATTAGCAGCTTCCAATCTTGAATTTGAACGCGCAGCGTTTTTAAGAGATCAGATAGATAAGTTGCAAAAGAATAAAGAATAAGTATAAGAATTAAGAATAAGGGTTTGGAAAATAGAAGGTGTCATCCTGAGCCAGCAGGCGAAATTTGATTTGCCAGCAGGCAAGAATCTCAGTCCTCATTTTTAGATACTGAGATTTTTCGTTTTGCTCAGAATGACAAAAGATCAAAGGGTTGAAAATTTCTGGATTGTCCCGATATGTCAAGCGATACTGGATCCCGACCGAAGCGTCCGGAAAAATTATTTAAAAATTGGGAACTGAAAACTGAAAATTGAGACTGTGGTATAATAATTAAGATGTCTTTATTTTTCGCAATTGGCCTGTTGGTAATTGGCCTGGCTATTTTAGCTTTAGTTTTTAAACTGTTGCGTCAGCCTATTTTGCCAGTTTATCTTTTAGCGGGTTTTTTGTTGGGGCCAGTTTTACATATTATTCCTAGTAGTCAAGCGCCGCTTTTGGATTCTTTGGCTCTGATTGGCATTGCTTTTTTGCTTTTTATGGCTGGTTTGGAGTTAGATGTTTCCATTTTATTAAAAAATTACAAAATTTCTTTATTGGGCTCTTTGTTCGCGGTTATTAATACCCTTGTTTTTTTATTTGTCATTTCTCATTTAGCTTATTTTGATTTTTTGGGTGCAGAAAAAAATATTTTAGCCATTGTTTTTAGTTTTTCTTCTACTTTATTAGTGGTTAAAGTTTTGAGCGAACAGGGGAAAATTAATACTACTTTGGGCTATTTGTCTTTGTCTGCACTTTTGGTGCAAGATTTAATTGCTATTATTGCTTTGGCGGTTACTCAAAATACGAGTTTAAATTTATCTGTGTCTTTGCAAGGTGTGGTTTTATTAATTTTAATGGCTTTGATTGGTGGTAAATTTATTTTTCCTTATATTTTTAAATTTGTAGCTTTTAGCGAAGAAATGCTCTTTTTGTTGTCTTTAGCGGTTTTATTCGCTTTTTCTATGGTTTCTGAGTCTTTTGGTTTGTCTTTAGCTGCTGGAGCTTTTTTGGGCGGTTTGAGTTTGTCACCTTTGATTTATCGTTATGAAATTTCTTCTAGAATGGGTTCTCTACGTGATTTTTTTGTGATTATGCTCTTTTTGTCCTTAGGTTTACAGATTAGTTTAGATTCGTTCCAATCTTTGTTAGTTCCTTTTATCGCCCTAATGATTTTGACTGTTTTCTTAAAACCAATTATTTATACAGTTTTAGGTTTAATTTTCCGTCTTTCTCGGCCATTAGCAGTGAGTGATGGTTTGGTTAAAAATCAAACTAGTGAATTTTCTTTAGCAGTGGCTCATGGTTTGTCTCCTCATGCTTTTTCTTTGGCTGGTTATACTTTTCTTGCTTCTTCTTTTATTAGTTCTTATGTTTTTGAGTATTTAGATAAATTAGTTTATTTAATTGTTAAAATTTTAGATAAAATTGTGCCTTTGGCTTTGTTCCGAAGGCATATTCAAGATAAAGAATTAGCTTCTTTAAAGAATCATGTTGTAATTTTTGGTGGGCATCGCATGGGTGGTCGTTTAATTAATACTTTGGCAAAACAAGGAAAAAAAGTGTTATTAATAGATCATAATCCAGATATTATTAGTAAATTTTCTAAAAAAATTAAAACACTTTATGGCGATGCGATGGAGCCGGAAATTAAAGAAAAAGCTAATTTTAAAACAGCTTCTATTGTGATTTCTACTATTCCTGATCTGCGCGTTAATCAGACTATTTTGCGCGAAGTTAATCATTTAAATCCTAAAGCGTCGGTTTATGTGACAGCTTCTGATTATGAGGAAGCGTTAAAACTTTATGATAGCGGTGCAGATTTTGTAATTGTGCCTTACTTTTTAGGGGCAGAACAAGCCAATATTTTGATTGAAAATTTTGATGACGCTGTGGAAAGATTGGCTAAAACTAGGCAAGATCATATTGATAAGCTTGCTCGCGAAGTTAAATCCAAGTAAAATAAAACAATGTTTAAAAAAAGTTATAACTTTTTACGTTATATTGGTTTCGGTTTTGTAATTTTTATTGTGGCTTTAGTTCTATTCCGTTTATTTGTTTTAGAGCCTTTTGTCGTGCGTGGTGCCAGTATGGAACCGAATTTTAGGGAAGGAGATTATCTTTGGATTGAAAAAGTTAGTAAGTATTTTTCAGATTTTCAAAGAGGTGAAGTTGTTGTTTTGGATGCCCCAGATAATCCGGGCCAAGTTTATATTAAACGCATTATTGGTTTGCCTGGTGAGAGAATTATTGTTAAGAAAAATGGTATTTATATTAATAAAGAATTTGATTCTTTCAAGTTAGATGAAACCTATGTTCAAGCGGGCATGACATATAACAGACAAGAAGATGTTACTTTAGAAAAAGATGAGATTTTTGTCATGGGTGATAATCGTAATGTTAGCGAAGATTCTCGGTATTTTGGGCCCATTAAAGTTAAGGCAATTGTGGGCAGGGCTTTATTCCGGCTTTTGCCGTTTGATCAAAAAGGTTTGATCCAAATTCCTGATATTATTTTGCAGGAATCAACTTTGACTTATTAATTTTTGTGACATCTGATCAATAATTTTTTTTAGTGTTTTTAAATTTTGTTTTTTATCAGCTGAAACTTGAACAATTGGGAAATCACCTAAAAATTTAAGTTTATATTTAATATAATTAGCAGTTTTTTCTGTTGTTTCGGGTTCAACTAAATCAGTTTTGTTAAGCACTAAAATAAAAGGTTTTTTACTTTTTACTAACAAATGAGCAATTTTATATTCTTGCTGGATAATACCTTTCTCACTGGCATCTAAAACAAAAAGAATCAAATCTGCATTCTGGCTGATATAGATAGAACGTCTTGAAGAAAAAAAATCAATGATTGTTTTTATCTTGGCTGGTTTTTTGAGCCCAGGAGTATCTATTAAAGAAATATCATCAGAAATTTTTGCTTCTAATTCGTCTCTGGTGGTGCCGCTAGCAGCGTTAACAAGAGAACGATTATAACCAGCTAAAGCATTGAGCAGCGTAGATTTACCCACATTGGGTCTGCCAATAATACCAATTTTAATTTTAGCTGGAGTTTTAGGTTTATTGTGGGGCAAAAAAGAAGCTAAAATTTGTTTTAATTCTTGAAGATTTTTGTTTAATAGGCCAGAAATCCAAACCATATTTTTAATACCTAATTCGCTAAAAAGGTTCATTTTTTCATTAATTAATCTAGCATCATCAACTTTGTTAATCGCTAAAATCATTGGTTTATTAAAAGGTCTAATTTGGTTGATCACATATTTAAGTCTGGGGGTCGGTCCTAATTTGGAGTCTGCTACAATTAAAAAAATTGTTGCTTCTTTTAGTTTTTCGTGCCAATTTTTTTTGATTTTTTTTTCTAAGTCATCGTCTTTGGTTTCTAAAAATCCGGCTGTGTCTACTAATTCGGCTCCTTTTCCAAGAAGATTTATATTTTCATTCAACCAATCGCGAGTTGTGCCCGGGATTTCAGTTGTGACCGCTTTTCTTTCGCCAACTAGACGATTGAATAGGGTTGATTTGCCAGAGTTCATTTCTCCGATCATAATTATTTTTGGTAGTTCTTGTTTCATATTAGTTTTTTAGTCTTACAAACATAAAGCCGGGATAGTGGACTTCGCTGAATTGATTTTTATTTTTTCTTTCCACCAAGATTAAAGCCTGAGTAATTCCGCCAATTGGAATAATCAATTTGCCCCCGGAATTTAATTGTTTTTTTAGATCGAGCGGTAGTTCATTAGCGGCTGCAGAGACCAAGATTCTATCATAAGGTGCGAATTTTGGCAACCCTTGACTACCGCTGCCTAGAAAAAAATGGACATTTTTATAATTTTGCTTTTTAACATTTTCTTTTCCTGTCTCGTAAATTTTTTTAATAATCTCTACACTGTAGATTTCACCGGTTTTACCGACTAGTTCTGCTAAAAGTGCACTAGTCCAGCCTGAACCAAAACCAATATCCAAAATTTTATTGCCGGCACGAGGTTGTAATTTCTCTAGCATAAAAGCGACTGTTGCTGGTTGAGAAATTGTTTGGCCAAAACCAATAGGGAAGGCGACATCACTGGCTGCTAATTTTTTAGTATTTTCAGTCATAAAATTAGCGCGATCTATTTTGTTAAAGGCTCTAATAATATCAGGAGTTTTCAAAATCTCTTTGTCCACTAATTGACTAACTAAATCTTTCCAGCTCATAGATTAATAATAGCATAAAGTGAAAATCGATTTTTGGTTACGGCAACGAAGCCCGTTTCATAAAATATTAAGAGTCAAATGTTTCGTCAGCTGGCGGATCCGGCGGGTATCGTAGCCGACTACCGGCAGACGATTTGATGTTGTGGATAACTTTAGATAAATTAGCTGTTAAAATTATTTTAGTGCTACTAGATTGATGGCAACGGCTCGGTTCTTCTATATTTTTTGTATTGTTAATTGACCAGCTATCTATTTTTTTATTAATTCTTGCCTAAAATAATATTTGAGTATAATTTAAAATTGTGGATCAAGAATATTTTTATAGTGTGGTGGTAAAAACAAAAACAACAGGGATTGATTTTTTTACTTATAAATCTAATGATCTTTTGCCTAACTTCAGTGTGGTAGAAGTTGATTTTTCACATCGTAAAGTTTTGGGTATGATTGTTGATAGATTAAAAAAACCTAATTTTGATCCTCGTCGCCTTAAAACAATTATCAAATTAGTTGATTGTTCTTTTTTGTTTGATGAGGTTTCTTTAGAATTGGCACAATTTGCAGCTGATTTTTATCTGACATCTTTTGGCAAAGTAATTTTTGGGGCATTACCGATCATTGCTCGTCGCTTAGCTGATCGTGAGCCATTAATTTTTACAAAGTCTGGCGTTTCTAAAAAAAGGAAGATTCAGAAAGAAAAAGGTACAAGAACTAAAAAAATAACCCCGTTATTTTTACAAGCTGATATTTGGCAAAGGTTTAAGTTTTATCAGTCAAAGATAAAAAAAGAATTAAAACGTGGTAAGCAGGTATTGCTCTTAGCCCCCAATTTAGATACATGGTTGATTAAAAAATTAGTACAACAGTTTCCTAGCGTTGTTATTTCTCCTAAAGGCACAATCACCCAAAAATATCTGGCATGGAAAAAAGCAACGTATGATAAACCCCAATTGATAATTGGCTCGCAAAAGGCCTTATTCGCGCCTATGAGCAAGCTTTCTTTGATTTTAGTAGAAGATGAAGGTAGCCCTAACCAAAAACAAGAACAGGGTCCAAAAATTGAGGTTTCTTTTTTGGCAAAAAAATTATCGGATTTGCGCAAAGTTCAATTAGTTTTAGCTGGTTTGACTCCGCTTCCTAGTACGTATTTAGAAATCAAGCAAAAAAAGATTAAGTTTAAAAAAATTTTTCAATCTAAAGCCGCTAAGCTTGTGAATCTTAGTGATGAATCCAGGCTTCTGGGTTTTGTGACAGAAATGGCTTTGAAAAAAACTATTCAAAAAAATCAAAAATCAATTGTGTTTCTTAATCGTTTAGGTTTAGCCAAAATGATTCTGTGCCCAGATTGTGGTTTTTCTGGTTTTCTAAATAAAAATCAAAATAATTTAGCGCTTTGTCCTGTTTGTAACAGCCCAAAAATTAGCGGTCATAGTTTTGGTCTGGATAGATTGTCTTATGATTTAAAAAAAATATTTCCCAAAATTAAAATTAAAGATTTAAGTAAACACAGTTTATCGTCAGGTATAGGTGAGATTACTATTGCCACCAGTTTTGCTTTAAAATTAGAAACTTCTTTTGCTCTTAGTATTTTGGGTTTGGCAGAAATCGGCTTAAGCTTAGCTGATCCTAATGTATCTTATAAGATTTTTCATTTCAGTTTAGAAGCTTTAAGTCGTGGACAGAAAAAAATTATTCAAAGTTTTGTTCCTAACCACCCTTTTGTTTTAGCCTTAAAAAATTTAGATTTTGATCAGTTTTATAATTATTGGTTAAAATTGCGGAAAGATTTAAAACTTTACCCTTATTATAAAACGTTTAAGTTAAAGCCAGAGAAAACTAAAGATTTAGAAAAATTTTTTAAAAAATTAAAAAAGAGTAAAGATTTGCAATCAGTTTATAAGTTAAAAAGCGAGGATGAAGAATATCTATTTTTTAGTTTAAATTATCAGACAAAAATAGATCCAAAATTTAGGAGTTGGCTACTTGGTCTTCGGGCTAAGATCACAGTTGACCCTATCTGAAGAAAAGTTTTAATTATTTAGTTTCGGCTTGACGAAAAAAGTTAATTTTTGCTATAATCAATCCGGAATTAAATAATTCATTTTTTTATGTTTGATAAGAAATTTTTGCAAGAACAAGAAACTAAATTGTTAAAACAAAAGGTAGATTTGGAATCTCAACTTAAAGATTTGCGTTCTAAAAAACGTCGAGGTTTTCCTTTTAACGTTCGTTTCCCTAGATTGGGTAGTGATGTTGATTCTGATGTGCAAGAAATTGAACAATATGAAGGTAATTTATCTTTAGAAAAACAATTAGCCGATCAACTTCGAGATATTAAGTATGCTTTAAGCATGATGAAAAGAGGGCGTTATGGCCACTGTTTGGCCTGTGGTAAAGAAATTGAAATAGATCGGTTAAGAACTTTACCTGCTGCTTTGACTCATACTAACCATGCTCGTCCAGTTCGTTTTTGGCAGAGAATTACAATTTGGCCTTTTAAAAAAAATAATAAACAACTTACCAATAAGCCGAAAATAAAAAAACAAAATAAAAAATGATTTGGTTGATTGCGGGGTTATCGTTTGTTTTGGATCAATTGCTTAAATTTTTATTTTTGCACTTTTTACCTTACTACACTTCAGTTAATAGTGGCACTTTAACTTTTAATAATACTCAAGCCGGTATTGTAACTATAATTTTCATTCTGTTATTAATCGGTTTGTTTATAAGAGATCGCAAATTAATAATTTCTTATTCTATTTCTTCTATTGGTTTAGGTTTGGTTTGGGGCGGTTCAATTTCTAATTTGATAGATCGTTTTTCCCGTAATGGTGTAGTAGATTTAGGCTTAGGAATAGTTAGAACTAATTTAGCTGATTTAGCAGTTTTTGCTGGTTTATTTTTATTGTTTTATTTTTATTTTTCTCGTAGGATGATTGAAAAAAGCTAATTTTTAAGAGAATAACTTGAAAATAAAATTGGCAGCTAGATCAAGATAATTAGTCTTGAGGCTTAGAATATAAGCCGTAGCAATAATTGCGCTACAAATAATAATAGATATTAGTAAGGTTTTAGTCTCTAAAATATAAAAAAAGCTTTTTTCGCCCAAATAATGTTCGTTTTCGTTCTTTTGTTGAGCAGCAGCAGTTTTTTCTAAAATTGGTTCTAAACTATTATTTTTAATTTTTTGTCGTAAAGCCTCAATTTTTTCTCTAATCGCTTTTTTGTCTAAATTATTATTCATTAGATTTATGATAAACAAGTATAAATCAAAATGCAAAAATTTTTTGAATTTTGTCATTGCGAGGTGATAGCCGTGCAATTTCTCGCGGATGCGAGAAACTTGTCTTTAGAAAGACTCAGAGAATGTAGGGGCAGGAGGACTACTTTCGAAGTGCTCTCTTATCCCTACAATCCAACCACCTGCACGACTTTCAAGGGTAAAAGTTCCGTTGCGATCCCACTTTTATTCCTTAAAAGAGGGAATTGGGAAAATTAGTACGGAAAATTTGTCTATTCTTATTGATTTCTTATTCTTTTTGCGGTTTAATTTATCTGTGGCGTGATGGCCGAGTGGTTAGGCAACGGTCTGCAAAACCGTGCACCCGGGTTCGAATCCCGGTCACGCCTATTAAGAAGTTAAAAGTTAGAAAGTAAAATTTAAAAATATTTTACGGATATAAAGCGGATGATAAAGGTTAATTATTGATTTTTTTTCTTTTTTGCTTTATTTTAAATTTATGACTTGGATTAATTGGGTAGAAATTGTAGTCGCTTTTTTGCTGGTTATTTCAATTTTGTTGCAACAAAGAAGCACGTCTTTAGGTGGGGCTTTTGGCGGAGAAAGCGCTGTCTATCATACCAGGCGAGGCATTGAAAAAATTTTATTTTGGTTAACTATTATTTTTGGTTTAGTTTTTGTTACTTTAGCTTTGATCAATGTTATTTATTAATGAAAATTAAAATATTTTTTAGTTCCATCGCCGCGTTTTTTAAGAAGGAAGCAAAAAGAGTATCATTTTTTTTTCGTCGAGTTGTTTTATCACTTGATCCTAAAGAAAAAAGAATATTAACAGTTTTACTGATTATTTTTTTGATGCTTTGGGTGGCGAGATTTTATAGTTTGTTCAGTCAAAAAGTGGCAGAAGCACCTAGGGCAGGTGGTACTTATAAAGAAGCTACTTGGGGTGACCTTAAAACCTTAAATCCTTTTTTTGCTTCTAGCCAAGCAGAAAAAGATATTTCTTCTATCCTGT
>JAQVDI010000041.1 GCA_028698375.1 Patescibacteria group bacterium
ACAATCACTGCAAAACGAACATGCAAACGATTGGCTGTTCGTAATTGTGCTTTTAAACTATCTTTAAAAGGGGTAGCTTGAGTGGGGATACCTTCGCTTTGTAATTTTTCTAAAGTTTGATAACAGGCTTTTTTAGCTGTTTCGCCAAGTTGAATTAAAAATACAGTTGGTTTTTCATAATCTGGCACTTCAATTTCTTTATTTTTTAGAACATCAACAATTCTATCAATGCCAATGGCAAAACCAACAGCTGGCGTCTCTCTACCTCCTAAATTTTTAATTAAAACATCATATCGACCACCACCAGCTAAAGTTAACTTTCTTTCTTTATCTTCGCTCATAGAAATTTCGAAAACTGTTCTGGTGTAATAATCTAAACCGCGCGCTAAAGTCGGATCTAAATCATACTTAATTTTTAATTCATCAAGCATTTCTAAAACTTTTCTTAAGTGATTCTTACAATAAACACATAAAGTGTCTAAAATTGGTGGTGCTTCTGCAGCAACTTCTTTACATTTCGGTTCTTTGCAATCCAAAATACGAAATACATTTTTAGAAAGTCTATTTTTACAATCCGGACAAAGTTTGCTTTTATTAAGCGTAAAAAATTCCCCTAAACTTTTAGTAACATTAGGGTGACAATGTGGACAGCCAATACTATTAATAGATAAAGAAATATCAGTAATGCCTAAATCTTCAAATATATTCCAAGCAACACGCATTAATTCTATATCTGCTGTTGGTTTGGCCGTACCTAAAATTTCAGCACCTAATTGCCAAAATTCTCGGTATCTACCTTCTTGCGGTTGATCATAACGAAAAAAAGGACCAACATAATAAAGCATCACTGGCTGGGCTTTGGTGTGCATTCCGTGTTCAATATAAGCTCTCGCAACTCCAGCGGTTCCTTCTGGACGCATTGCATATTCTTCTTTTTCTTCTGTTTTATTTTTGCGCTCAACAATAAACATTTCTTTTTCAACAATATCGGTTTCTTCGCCTACCCCCCTGACGAATAAAGAAGCATACTCCAAAACAGGCAAATCAATTCTCTTAAAACCAGAAAATCTTAAATGTTTAATTGCTACTTGCTTAACAAATTCATAGTACTTTTGGTCAGCTGGCAAGATATCTCGAAAACCTTTTGGAGCTTGCATCAATGATCTTTTAAATGCTTTTGCCATATATTAATTAATTTATTTCAGAAAAATAACTTTTTTTATCCCTTTAATTTTAGATAATTCATTAATTACTTGGTCTAATTTTAACACATCTGGACGGCTAATTGCAACCTTTAAAGTAAAAAAACGAGTTTGATTTTTTCCAGTTTTTAAATCTAAAATATTAATATTTTTTTGCTTAAAAACTCGAGTTATCTCAAATAAAATTCCCATTCTATCTAAAGCAACAATTTCAAAATTTAAACGCTCACCTTCCCACCATGCTGGGATAATTCTTGTTTTATCGCAACGAACCAATTCTAAACAACCTTTTTTGTGAATAGTAATTTCTTTTTGATTGGAAATATAACCAACTATTGAATCATGATTTTTAGGTGAACAACACTTGCTTAATCTAACTTTAAGTGTTTTTTCGCCAGCAACAATTACCTTTGGATTAGCGATAATTTTTGTTTTAATATTTTCAGAAGATTGGGACAAAAAGAAACGTTTAATAATTTGATCTAAAATAATCACACCTTCATAAATATTAAGATAAAAACTTTCCTCATCAACTTTTAATTCTTTTAAAATTTTTAGTTTTTCTTTTCCCCATAAATCCAGATTAATATCATAAAATTTTAATTTTTTAGCTAAATCTAATTTTGCTTCTTTAATTTTTAAGTCTTTATCTTTACCTCTTAAATAACTTTTTATTTTATTTTTAGCTTCATGAGTATTCACTTTTTTTAACCAAAGAGCCGACACTTGAAATGCATTAGCTGGTTTAATTTCTACAATATCAGAATTTTTTAATTGAAAATCAAAAGGTCTGATTCTGTTATTAATTAAAATATGTTTAGCTTTATGTCCAAGATCCGAATGGATCGCATAGGCAAAATCTAGGGCAGTGGCATTTTTAGGCAATTCAATAATTTCTCCAGAGGGCGTAAAAGCATAAATATTCTCAGCAAAAATACTACCAAGAGAATAACTTTTATCAGCCATTAATTTTTTTAAAATTATCATCCATTCTTTATATTTAGAAATTTTTGCATGCTCTTTATAAAGCCAATGACTAGCCAAACCATGTTCTGCAAAATGATGCATTGCTACTGTTCTAATTTGAATTTCTACTGGCTTATTCCCTTTTACGAAAACAGTTGTATGCAAAGATTGATAACCATTCGGCTTAGGGTTCGCGATATAATCTTTGATACGACCTATCATAGGTTGATAAAGAGCGTGAATTAAACCTAAAGATTCATAACAATCCGCTTTATTTTCCAAAATTATTCGCAAGGCAGCCAAATCATAAATTTGATTTATGTCCATATCAAATTTAAGTAATTTATGATATAAACTGTATAAATGTTTAAGCCTAAAATCTACAGAAATAATTTTAATTTTATTTTTAGCAAGAATAGTCTTAATGCGATGGTTCACTTTTTTTAAAATTTGTAAGTTAACAGGAGCATATTCTTTTTGGATCAATTCTATTTGTTGAAAAATTTTAGGATTTAAATAGGCAAAAGCCATATCTTCCAATTCACTTGAAAGCTTACCCATACCAACTCGTTTTGCTAAAGGCGCATAAATTTCTAATGTTTCTTTGGCTTTGCGTCTTTGTCTTTTTTTCGTAAAAACTTCTAATGTCTCCAGATTATGTTTTCTATCCAAAAGACGAATAAAAATTACCCGCAAATCTTTAGCGGATGCTAAAATTAATTTTTGAAGACGAAGATATTGTTTTTCGTTTTTATTATTTTCAATTTCTAAATTAGCCTTATCCTGTATTTTCCCAATGATAGAAACTCCATCAACTAAATCAGCCACTATTTTAGTAAATTTTTTAACTAAATTTTCATAAACAACTGGGGTATCTTCTAAGACATCATGCAAAAGTCCAGCAGCAATCACTTCTTTTGGAAATTTATAATCTGTTAGATATAGGGCTACTTTGCAAGGATGAATAAAATAATCTTCTCCGGAATCACGTTTTTGACCTTGATGGGATGCACGAGCAAACTCATAAGCTTTTTTTACAAAAAGTTGATCCTGTTTAGACAGGTAATTTAATTTTTCTTTGAATTTTAACCACATATCAAATTTTAACAACCGCGGATTTATCAGTTTTTAAGATTAATTCTTTGTTTTTATTTAGAACCATAACAATTTTTGTTTTCGGGGCAATTTCTCCGGCAATAATTTTTTCTGAAATACGATCTTCAATTTGACGCGTAATTAAACGCCTAATGGGTCGAGCACCATATTGAGGATCAAAGCCTTTTGTCGCTAAAAAATCAATCACTTTATCTGTTATGGTAAATTGTAACCTTTTTTTCTTCAATCTTTGTTTAAGTTCATTAATTTGAATTTTAACAATCTGTTTTATTTCTTTATGAGTTAAAGGATTAAAAATTATAATTTTATCAAGACGATTAATAAATTCAGGAGAAAAAAATTGTTTTACTTCATTCATAATTTTCTTTTTTGCTGATTTAAATTCAGTCAAAAATAAGTTTTTTCGCTTTCGCGAATTATCATTAATTTTAAATCCAATTTCTGCTGTCTTATTTAGTTCTTTAACTCCAATATTACTTGTCATAATTATAACTGTATTTTTAAAGCTAACTTGCCTTCCTTGAGCATCAGTTAAAAATCCGTCCTCTAAAACTTGCAAAAGCAAATTATAAACTTCTGGATGAGCTTTTTCTATTTCATCAAAAAGAATAACAGCATAAGGACGGCGGCGGATACTTTCAGTTAGCTTGCCCCCCTCATCATAACCAACATATCCTGGTGGTGCTCCAACCAACCTAGAAACATTATGTTTTTCCATAAACTCGCTCATATCAATTTTAATCAATGCATCGCGAGAACCGAACAAAGTTTGCGCTAAAATTTTAGCAGTTTCAGTTTTACCTACACCCGTAGGACCTAAAAAAACAAACGAACCAATAGGACGATCTTCAAGACGAATCCCGGTAGTAGAACGTTTAATCGCACGCACTAATTCATTAATAGCTTGATCTTGGCCGATAATTGATTCTTTCATCCGACTTTCCAGCTTTTGATATTTAGCTAATTCCTCAATAGTTAATTCTGATACTGGTATTCCTGTCCAATCAGAAACAATTTTTGCCACATCCGCACGAGTAATTGTGGTAATTTTTTTGTTTTTCATCATACCCTTTTTTAAACTTTGGATATTTTTTTTAATTTTATTTTCTTCGTCTTTTAGCTTAGCTGCTTCTTCAAAATTTTGTTTATTGACTGCTTTTTCCTTCAAGCTAACTATATCTTGCAATTTTTTCTCTAATTGGGTTATTTTTTTGTTATTAATTGTTGAAGAAACCTCAATTTCTCTTGCGCTAGCTGCCTCATCAATTAAATCAATAGCTTTATCGGGGAAAAAACGATCGTGAATATATTTTTGACCAAATTCCGCGGCCGCTAAAATTGCTTCTTTAGAAATTTTGACATGGTGAAAATCTTCATAATATTTTTTAATGCCTTCTAAAATTTGAACTGTCTCTTCTATCTTTGGTTCTTCCACCATTACCGGCTGCAAGCGTCTTTCAAAAGCGGAGTCTTTTTCAATGTGCTTGCGATATTCATCAAGTGTAGTAGCACCAATTAAATGCAGATCTCCTCTTGCTAAAGGTGGCTTAATAATATTAGCCGCATCAATCGAACCTTCAGCCGCACCTGCACCAACCACAGTGTGCAATTCGTCTATGAAAAGAATAATATTTTTATTTTCTTTAATTTCATCAATTACTTTTTTGATTCTTTTTTCAAATTCTCCACGATATTTTGTCCCAGCCACTAGTAATCCCAAATCTAAAGCTAACAAACGCTTGCCATTTAAAGATCTTGGAACTGATCCATTATCAATTTGTTGAGCTAAACCTTCAATAATGGCGGTTTTGCCCACCCCAGGCATACCAATTAAAACAGGATTATTTTTTTTACGACGATTAAGAATTTGAATAACACGAGCAATCTCAGTTTGTCTGCCAATCACCGGATCTAATTCTCCGGCTTTAGCTTTTTGAGTCAAGTCAGTGGCGAAAAGATCAAGAGTTGGAGTTTTAGATTTTGGATCAGTTTTTTTGCTTGAATCTAAAAAGTCTTTTTCTTCCATAAAATCAGGAAGATTGAAATCCATAAATGGAAACTGACCGGCAAAAGGATTTTTTCCTTCTATCGAACCATCAATTTGAGTTTCGTTATCTTGATCTAAAATTCTAAATAATTCTTTTTTTAAATCTTTTAAATCAATATTAGTTTTTCTCAAAGTTGAATATGCAGCGAATTGTGGTCCTTGAACCATAGCTAGCAAAAAATGTAACGTATTAATTTCATCAGATCGATGAGCAAAAGCAACACTAAAAGCCTGTTTTAATAATTCCCTCACTTCTCTTGATGCTAAACCAGTTTTAGGATTTTCCTT
>JAQVDI010000042.1 GCA_028698375.1 Patescibacteria group bacterium
GAATAAATAACGAATTCCCGAATTTCGAATTTCAAACATTCAGGTTTTATTCGATTATTCGTCATTCTTAATTCTTAATTTTACAAACCCATATTCTTAATTTCCTTTTGTGCATCACGCTCAACTGCTTCTTCTCTTAATTTTTGCTTTTTTTCTTTCTTTTTAATTTTCTTGCCTAAACCCAAACTAATTTTAATCCATCCATGCTTATCATAAACTTTTAACGGCACAAGCGAATAATGGTGTTGAGCGAGCAAACGTAAAATTTCTTCTCGTTCCTTGCTGGTAACTAAAACTGCTCTCTCGCGATACGGATCTAATTTTTGGCTTGATTTAGAATAGGGAGCAATATAGGAGCCATTTAAATAAAAATCGCGACCACGCGGCAAAACAAAAGAATCGGCTAAATTAATACGACCTTCGCGAATTGATTTTACTTCACTGCCGAGAAGAGCTAAGCCAACCTCATAAATTTTTTCAAAACTAAATTCGTGTCTTGCTTTACGATTTAGGGCGAGTGTTTTCATAATTAAGAGCTAATTCTTCAAATACGACTAAGAACACAGCGAGCATGGGCACAGCAATAATTGCCCCCAATACTCCAGCTAATTTTGCTCCCACCAAAAGAGCGAAAATGGTCAAAACTGGATTTAAATCAATTGTTTTTCGCATAATATAAGGCACCAAAAATTGTCCTTCTAATTGTTGGATTAAAACATAAGCAATAACAACCAATAAAGCTTGTATCGGCGACGCCACAAAAGCAATAACAACTGCAGGAATTGCAGCTAAAATTGGACCCAGGTTAGGCACTAATTCTAGAACAGCAGCTAAAATGGCCAGTAAAAGAGCGAATTTAACATCTAAAATTGTTAGAACAATAAACGTAATAATCCCAACACTCAAACACAAAATTAATTCTGCCCGAGCCCAAGCACCTAATTTTCCAATTGAACGCAAAGCAGCTTTTTTGAAAAAATCTCTTTTTTCCGCTGGCACCAAACGCAAAATAGTCGCATTGAAATGAGCTTTATAAAGAAGCAAATAAAAACTAGCCACTACAATAACCACAAAAGATACAACACCGCCAAAAATAGAAACCACACCACTCCAAGCACTTTGACCAAATGTAGATAAAGAATCAGCCAAAGTTTCTAAACTTTTTTGCAAACCCTGGTTAACAAAACTAAAACTTTGAGTTTTTGCTAAAAAACTCTTAAAATAATCAAAATATTGTGGCGCATAATCAGACAAAGTCTGCAATTGATGCACTAAAGGGGGAATTAAAAGATAAATTGCTAATCCCAAGCCAAAAATAATAATTATATAAAAGAATAAAACCGTTAAAAGTCGAGGAATTTTTTTTGTTTCAAAATAATTAACCAAAGGATTAAGAGCAGCAAACAAAAGAAAAACTACAAAAAATAAAAAAATAATGTCTCGTAAATACCAGAATAAAAAAATCCCCAATAATGCCCCAAAAAACCACAAAATACTTTTGGGCGAGATGTATAATTCTTGCTTCTGCATATCTTGTTAAGAATAAAGCAAAAAAGGCAAAAAAGCAAGAATTTCAATCGGCTTTCGGCCACGGTAACAAAGCCCGTATCTTTTTGCGCCTGCCTACCGGCAGGTAAGTCAGATGTCTAACGTCACCGAAAGGCCAAACGGACGTCGCCCGCCCGAATCGCTACGCAAATGCGTCGCGGGCGGGTAGTCAATAAACGATCAAAGATAAAGTTTTTCGCCATCGTGAAAAAATACGTTTTTTATCTTGACAAAACTATTTAAAAAGTATAATATGTTGAAAGTTAATTCTTTCTTGCGGCAAACCCCAGTCAAATCGCCATGGGCGTTCCGCTTCGCGGAAATTTGACAGGGTAAATAAAAAAGCGGCCACGAACGACCAATGATTGCGTTTTATAATCGCCATTGTGCTCGCGGCCGCAAGGAAGAATGTTATTCTCCCTTAGCAGGCTTTGAGCCAAGCTAAAGGAGAAAACAATTATTCAGAAGGAACGTCCCATTGTGGGACATTTTTATTTTACCAAATACTATTTTTCGCTGTCAAGTAAAATTATACTTTTTATTTAATTTATATCTTAAAAAATAATAAATTTATAATACAAAAGACCATTTGAATTATTTTTTAAACTAACAAACTGTGGATAACTATGGCTATCTATCCACAGAAAATATATTTAGAAAAGACTATTTTACGCGATAGCGAAAAATTATTATATTTAACTTAATTAAATCTCAATTTCATCTAAAGAAACGTCTTGAGCGTTAGATTCTTGCTGCTGTTTTTCTAAGCTACGAAAGGCTAATTGTTCTGCTACGAAATACAATTTTATATCTCCAGTTGGTCCGTGTCGATGTTTACGAATTAAAACTTCAGCAATACCTTTATTTTCTGTTTCTTTATGATAATACTCTTCTCTATAAATAAACATCACTACATCAGCATCTTGTTCAAGTGATCCAGATTCACGCAAATCAGATAATTGTGGAATCTGCGGGCTACGCTGCTCCACAGCTCTAGATAATTGTGATAAAGCCATCACGGGAACATTAATTTCTCGTGCCAAAGCTTTCATACCTCTAGAAATTTCGGAAATTTCTTGGACTCGGTTACCTTCTCCATAGCTGCCTCTTTCGCCTTCCATTAATTGTAAATAATCTACCACAATAAAACCTATTTTATGTTGCGATTGTAAGCGTCTAGCTTTCGCCCTAAGCTCAGAAACAGTCATATTGGGGGTATCTTCAATAAAAATTTTAGCTTCGCTTAAACGGCCCATTGATTCGCCTAAACGTGAAAAATCTTCATCGCTTAATTTACCAGTACGCATTTTCCAAGAATCAATTTGTGCATCAGTGCAAAGCAAACGCTCAATTAATTGATCCTTGCTCATTTCCAAAGAAAATATTCCCACAGGCACATCTAAATTCATTGCCACATGCAAAGCAATGTTTAAAGCAAAAGCTGTTTTCCCCATAGCAGGTCGAGCAGCCAGAATAATTAAATCTGAAGGCTGAAAACCAGAAAGATAAAAATCTAAATCAGTATAACCACTAGCCAAACCTCTTACGCCCGAACTTTTTTCTTCATGAAGACGCTCCAAACGCTCATAAGTTTCTGCCAAGGCATCATGAATAGAAACAAAATTAGTCCGATGATGTTTTTCACTAACACTAAAAATCATACTCTCCGCTTTATCTAAAATTTTGCCACTGTCCTCTTTGGTCTCAAAAGCTTTTTCAATAATTTCACTAGAAGTAGAAATAAGACGACGCAAAGCTGCCGAATCAGCTACAATTTTAGCGTGATCTTCAATATGAGCGCTAGAAGGCATTTTGGATGCTAAATCTGACAAATAACTAGCACCAACAATTTTTAATTTTTTAGCTCGCTTTAACTCTTCATTAATGGTAACTAAATCAATCGGCATTCCTTTTTGAAACATTTTTTCCATTGTTTCATAAATTAAACGATTCTTTTCATCATAAAAATCAGCACTATAAACAGCATCAGCTACCTTAATAAAAGCATCACTATCAATTAGAATTGAGCCCAAAACTGATTGCTCAGCCTCTAAATTTTGTGGTGGGATACGATCATTAGCCATAACAATATAAAGATAAAACAAAAAACATTAGATTCCAAATGCTTTTTTAATCGCCTCCGCCCCCTTAGAGTCCTTTAAATAAATTTCTAAACCGAGTGGCTTGTGGAAAATACTGTGCACAACTTTGTGGATCTTTTGATTATTTTTAGGTTGAGTCAAAATTTTTTGATACAAACCAAAAGGAACTTCAACCAAAATTTTACCTTTGTGAAAACGAGCATTAGCTTTATTTAAAAAAGTAGCGATAGAATGATTAAATTTTTTTAATTCCACAATCACTTTCTGCCAATTTTCATCAAAATCTGCTTCATTTATCTTAAAATTTGATATTTTTTTATCTAATTTAACATTTTTTTCCAAATCATTTTCATCAAAATCCTGTTTAATTGTTGAGGTTATTTTTGACTTTTCTTTTTTTTCTTCAAGAACTATCTTTTCCGCTTGAGCCGAATGGGAAGAATCTGGCCTTTCTTGTTCTAAATTATTTAAATTAGGTTCTTTACCAATATATTTTAAAATAGTAATTTCCAAGGGCAAATTTTCTGGATCTAAATCGCGAGCCAGATAACGCGCCTCAATTAATAAATTAAAAATTCTAGTTAAATCAGCATTACTAATTTGATCAGATTGTTTTTTTATTTTAGCCACCAATTCTTTAGTGGTGGGGGAAACAGGAACACCAACATTTTTAATGAAAATCAGATCTTCAAGATATTTTAATAAACCATTAATTAAATTGCTAACCGAATAACCTTTGGCCAGCTCTGTTTTTATTAATTCAAAAACCAATTTATCTTTAGCGATCAAAGCATCAAAAATATGAACCAAGCTACCGAAATCAATCACGCCCAAAACACGTTTGGCTTTTTCTAAAGTTATTGGCTTTCGTAAAGAATTTATTTGCTCCAAAAAAGACAAGGCATCGCGAGAACTCCCTTGAGAATAAATAGCAATTAACTGAGCTACTTCTTTATCAATCTTAATTTTTTCTTGACGCGCCACCTTAGAAACCAAATGGGTTAATTCTGTTACATCTAAAGGCTTAAAATCAAAACGCTGGCAACGCGACAAAATTGTTTCCGGCACATCATAGGGTTCAGTAGTGGCCAAAATAAAAATAACATTAGCAGGTGGCTCTTCTAAGGTTTTTAAAAGACCGTTAAAAGCAGCTTTAGAAAGCATATGCACTTCATCAATAATATAAACCTTGTATCTTCCTTGAGAAGTAGCAAGCATTATTTTACTTCGCAATTCACGAATATCATCAATGCCAGTATTACTAGCTGCGTCAATTTCAATTAAATCCATATGTTTACCAATTTTAATTGCTTCACAATTTAAGCATTTATTACAAGGTTCGCCATCGCTTTTAGGGCTCAAACAATTAAGCGCCTTGGCTAATAGGCGAGCTGTAGTAGTTTTACCCGTACCGCGCGGCCCAGAAAAAAGATAAGCATGACTGATTTTGTGCAAACGAACTGCATTCAATAAAATTTCTTTAATATAATCTTGACCAACCAAATCATTAAATTTTTGCGGTCGATATTTTTGATATAACATAACAGAAAGTTATTAGATACTAGTTGCTAGATTCTAGAATAGAAACAAGAACAAAATAAGAATACAAGTTTAAATGAAAAAAAGCAAAGTGGCTAAATTTTTATAAATCTAGTATCTGGACACTAGCAACTAGAAACTTGTATCAGCATTAGCATAAAAATAAATTATGAATGAAAAATTAAGAATGATGAATAAATTAAAGAATGATCTAATTATTAAAACATTCGGAAATTTACAATTAATCATTCTGAAATTTTCCGCCAAGTTATCCACAATTCTTTTATTGATATATATATATAGCCGAAGTATAATAATCTTAGAGTCAAAAATTAAATTTTATTATGAATGAATCAAGCTCAAACACGGGAAACTGGCAAGCACCAGCA
>JAQVDI010000043.1 GCA_028698375.1 Patescibacteria group bacterium
ACTAATTTTATCCTCTTGCCGCGTTTCTTCTTCTACTTTTTGTACCCGGATAATTAATTGACCTTTTCCAATTTCTAACTCAACATCTTCTTTTTTTATATTGGGGAAATAAACTTCTAAACTATAATAACCACCTTTATCCTCAAAATTATTAATTTTGGATTCCTTTTTTTCATTTAATAATCCAGGCTCTTTCAGGGGTTTAATTTTTTGCCAAGGATGTTTCTGGGACATTTCTGGAAAAAAATCACGCCAAGAAGCATCAAAAAGCGCTTCCATTTTAGCAATTAAATCTAATGATGGTTTAGAGCTACCTTTTTCTAAGGCATATAAAGCTTGCCGAGAAATTCCCAAACGTTTTGCCATTTCTCCTTGTGTCAACTGATTAGATTGACGAAAAGTTTTGAAAAAATTATCCATATTACAATTGTAAAGTATACTTGACATTACTGTCAAGAGAAAATTTCTTTGCCTGTCATTACAAAAAGTTTTTATATGCCTAGCTAAACAATCTGTTTCAGTTTTTACAAAAAACAAAAATAAGATTGCATACTCCAAAAACAAAATAAAAAGCGCGAGGATGCCAGTCGTGCGTCTTGAGCACTGGCAAACCTCGCGCTAGAAATGGGAGCAGCAGAGTCAGGGGAGGATGGATTCTCCACTGAAGCCCAGAAAAATAGATAAAGCGTACCCCTTACGCCCCGGTTGACAAAACCGAAACTTCCCGGCACCCTGTCTAATTTCGCAAGGCTCGATAAAGTCGAGGACAACTCGACCCCAGTCGGTTGTCAAGCCGACTCAGCCCATCATTTCGCTTCTGCTACCCCCAAAAAAAGATAAATACAATTTAGCAAAAATTATTTAAACTGTCAAAAAAATACAAAACTTTTGACTTTTAATTTTTAACTTTTAAATTATCTCCTAATTATGCACCACCACTGGGATTCCCTCAGGAGTCCAATTAAAAACTGTTTCTGCTGAACCAATTCCTAAACGGACACAGCCATGAGAAACTGCCCAACCTAAGGCATTCTCACCCTCTCGTGTGCCATCAGGCCAAATTGGCAATTCGTGAATTCCATGGCCAGCGCCCGTAAACTGCATCCACCAAGGCATCCAAACAAAACTAATATCAGACCAAGCCATTGTGGCTTTACTTAAAACAGAAAAAGTACCAACAGGAGTAGGCATGTCCCAAGCACCACTAGAAACAGAAAAACCGCCATCTACACGATTACCTTCAATGATATAAAGCATTTGTTGGGACAAATCAATTTCAATATATTTACCAGCATACATACCAGGAGTTGGCCCATCATCTGGGGCTAATCTAGACTCACCTTTTGGCACCACTACGGTTAATAACAAAAACTCAGAATAAAGCTGACTTAAACCACTTTGAATTTTCGCATAAGCATCATTTTGCTCTAATGCTCGACCATCGCTGCCCTCATCTAATACCTCACCTTTAGCATTTAATAGTCTATTAACTGGAGCAATTGCCACTTGTTCATTTAAATAACCGACATAGGCCCACATTTTATCTGGATTAAAATCAAATTTTACCTCATCATTCCTTGTTTCAATACTCAACCAACTACCTACCGTTGAACGATCAGCCACAATTTTTTTCTCTTCAAAAACAAAAACAATTTGGCGATTAATCAAAATGTCAATTTCTTTCATTGCTTTTTTAATATAATCAGCATCTGAAGGTGCTGGCGGCATTTCGCTAAAAGTTAAATCAAACAAAAATTCTTTGCGGCTTTCCGGGTTCAAAGCAATAATATCTTTTTTTAATTTAACTAAATCTGGTTTCTGACCCGGATTTCCTTCACGCACTTTAGCCACACCTCCTTCTACATAAACTTGCGGCAAAGTAGGATCACTAGCCACTCTAGCCACTCTTTGGTTCAAAAAGTTATTTATTTTTTTCTCATCAACTTTTATCCCAAATTTAGTTAAGTTACAACTTTGACAAAATAAATTTTTAATTGCTTGCGGTGCTGAGAAAATAGAATAAAGTCGATTTAAATCTTCATCTAAATCATAATAAAAACCGACATCTTTAAGAACAGCTTTAATGGGTTCACCTTCTTCTTTAAGTACTACTATTTGCTTAGCTAATAATTTGTCTTGTTTGGCTTTTAATAATTTTTTTGCCTCACTCTTGTTTACCCCTTTTAATTCCACCCCCATAACCCGAATATTAGGATAATAATTTTTATAAAAATAAGCACTAACTAAATAGACAAAAACTAAAGCAATAAGAAAAATAAAAAAGAACTTTTGCCAGAACTTTTTCTTAATTGGCAACTTTAAATCTGTTTTTTTGTTTTGTTTTTCCATTTTTTATTTAATTAAAAATAAATTTTATAATGAATTATTATCAATCTCATCAACCCTTAAAACGATTTGTTTATTCCGACCAACATTACCAGCAATAATTCTAGCGGCAATCAAAGCCTCAATTTTTTCTCGGATGACTCGTTCTAAACCACGGGCCCCAAACTCCGGATTATAACCCAAACTTGCCAATTTTTTTATGGCCGCCTCTTCTACTTCTAACTTAATTCTTTTTAGATTATACAACTCTTTTTTTAATTTTTCTATCTTCATTTTAGCAATTTGATAGATTTCCGCTTGACCAAGAGGTTTAAACATCACCACCTTATCAAAACGATTTAAAAGTTCTGGCGTAAATAATTGTTTTTTAATCAAATAACTCGTAAAATTCTCCGATAACTGTGTAAAACTGCCCCCACGGCTTAGAATTGATTGAATCTTGTCGCTGCCAGCATTAGAAGTGGCTACAATTAAATTATTACGAAAATAAATTTTTGCTCCAAAAACATCAGTTATAAACCCTTCATCTAAAATTTGCAAAAATAAATTTAATATATCTTTATTAGCTTTCTCAAATTCATCAAATAAAATCAAAGAAAATGGATTGTTTTTAACCGCTTCTATTAATTGACCAGGCGACATGGTTTTTGGATCACCAAGTAATCGATAAATATCACGACGATTTTGATACTCACTCATATCAAAACGAATCATTGCCTCTTCTTTGCCAAAATAAGTAGCGGCTAAAGCTTTAGCGGTTTCTGTTTTACCAACACCAGTTGGACCCAAAAAAAGAAAACTACCAATCGGCTTTTTGCTTGTTTTAATGCCAGCCCGCTTAATTCTTACAGATTGAGCCAATAATTTAATTGGTTCTACCTGATCAACAATTCTTTTGTGCAATAATTCCTCTAAATTTGTCAAAACTTCTTTTTCTTCAGCCTTGATTTCCCCTACTTTGATATGAGTAATTTTTTCAAAAGCATCTTCCACAACAGCCTGATTAACAATTTTGTTTCCAGACGCAGAAGCTTTCTGCGCGACTTTCTCCATAAAATTAATCGCACTTAATGGTAAATATTCTTTCCACAAATATTCCCGTGCCAATTCCATAATCCGAATAATCGCTGGATATGTAAAAAAAAGACCAGCTCGATATTGATACATATCAGCCAAACCTTCTAAAATAAAAATATTTTCTTTATGGCTAGGCTCTTTCATTTCTAAATTAGAAAAGAACTGCGCTAAGCCAATATTGCGACTAATATATTGATCAAAATCTCCTGGGCTGATAGAAGCAATAATTTTAAAATCAGGACGATCCAAATAAGGAATCAAAATTTCAGTAAGATTAGCCCTACCTAAAGATTCGCCTCCGCCACACAACAAAGAAAAATTATCAAAATATAGAATTACATCCCCAGCTCGCAAAACTTCATTTAAAATTGCTCCAAAAATTTCTCTAATTCCCGCCTCATTTTTACCAACAGTTAAAATTTGCTCTACATTAACATTAAGAATTCGCTTATAAGCTAAAGAAAAAGGACATTTACCATCGCGCAAATCACGCGCCAGATCAATAACCATGGAACGTTTCCCAATCCCAGGTTGGCCCACAAGCATCACGCTTGATTTAGTCCCTTCTATTAACATCTTTTTTAAATCTTCTTGCTGCTTTTTGTGAGCCATGGTTTGCCATTTGGCTAACGGAGAATAAGCTAAATTATTAGAAAATTCATCAAGAGTCGGCGAATAACCTACTGTCCAATCTCGAGCAATACCGCCAGTAAATTTTAATTCAAAAGGTCCTCTTGCTGGCACTTTGAACCAATCATTAATCATCTTGAGGTCTGTTTCTTCTAAACGATTTTGATTTAACAAATTCAAAAGAAATGGATCTTTTTGCGCTAAAACTGTAAATAAATTGACTAAAGTAATATGTTTTCCTTGGTCAGAAAGAGTAAAAGCCAAACTATCTTTTAATAAAGACTCTACTTCAATTTTACTGCCACCACCTTTCATTAAAAGATTTTTAAAATAATTAGGATCAATTTCAGCACGGAACAAAAATAATTGCACTTCGGGATAACGCCATAAATTTAAAGCCAATTCAAAAGAATCAACAGTAGTTTTTGAATTTTTTAATTCTTGATAAACTTTTAAATCTAAATAGTCAACCACATTTTGTGATTTAAAATGCAAACGATCTATATAATTAGCCAAAAAACCCCAATAACCAACATAAACCTGGAAAAAAGAAAAAATAGCCAAGCTGATTAAGGCTAACCCAACATAAAAAGTACTTGGCCAAATAAAAATACCAATCAATAAATAAGATAAGGATAAAACTCCTAAAGCAGTAAAAATATAACGCAATAATTTAAAACCCCAAGATGCAACTACTGCTTCAGCATTTTCCAAACTTTTTAAATATGTGTGTTCAAAATCAACCTTTAAATCTGTTATTTTATATGCCACTAATCCCTCCTTGAGTCAAATAATAAAAACCAAAAATTAAAAGAAGAATAACAATAATTATAAAAAATAACCAAAAAATCATAACAAAAGTAAAAGCAAGCATCCCAATCAAAAAAGAAATTGTATAAATTAACAAAATAAAAGTACGCAAAGTCGCGCCCACAAAACGAGAAACTAAATTTAAAATAGCGCCATAAATTCGAACATTTAAAGGCGCATTGCGGATATAAACAATATCTCGCTTCCAAGGCGCAAAAAAAGTATTCAAAATAATCTGAACAGAAAAATAATCTAACAGTTTATAAGATAAGATGCGAAAATAGAATACAATTTCCCGAGGCACCTCTTTGTAACAAAAAACCCAAAACGTTGGGTAAATTACCTTTTCCACCAATACATTATACCACAAAAAATCGACGTCATTACGATTGTGAATAACTTTTATTTTAAAATTAAAAAATTAACCTACTTCAGGTTTAAAAATTCTTTGAAAATTGAGAACTGAAAATTGAAAATTCTATTTTAGTGTTTTTTACCGCTTCCGGCTCTTCAACTTGCTTCAACTTACGTTG
>JAQVDI010000044.1 GCA_028698375.1 Patescibacteria group bacterium
TTAAGAGCGGAAAAAGGATTTTTTGGTTTTTGTTTGATTTTTTTGTAATGTGAACAGGTTTTTTGATTAAAATTAATGCCACAAATTGGACATAAACCTTGGCAGTTTTTTTTGCAAAGAATTTTAGTTGGGATCATGGTAATTATTTCTTCCCAAATTATGGGAAAAAGATCAATTTGATTATTTTTAGATAATTGAATTTCATTATTTGCATTTGTCATATTATTTAGAAGACGTTCAAATTGTGTTTTAATTTTTAAGTTTATTTCTTTCAGGCAGCGATCGCAGCAAGTCATTATTTCCGTTTTGATGTGGCCAATTAAAACAAGATTTTTTTGTTCTTTTTTAATCGAGACATTACCAGTAATAGGTTTTGTGATTTTAAAACGTTCGTCTTGATATAATAAGCGTAAATTAATTTTTTTGTTTAATTTTGTTAGAGCGGAATTGTGAAGAAAATTTGTGAGATTTAAAATAATTTTTGGTAAATCGTTTCTCATAATATTTTTTCGTTTGTCATTCCGCACTCCCGCCCGCAACGATTCGCAAGCTCATCTTGCGATTCGGGCGTGGTGATGCGGGATCTATTTCCTTAACGTAGATTCCCACCTTGGTTCGACTAACTCACCATAAATCGTGGGAATGACAGAAAGGGTTTTAACCTTATTCTTTATTCTTATATTTATACTTTCTTTATAATGTTTAAGATAGCAATTGGTTTTTGGGGCGTTTTAACGAAAATAATTTTTTGATTATTTCCCAGATGTTGAGATAGCCGAGTATCTTTTTCAACAGCATTCTCTGCATTTTTTTGGTCGCTATTTGCATCAATCTTTAATGAACCACGAGTTTTGCCATTAATCTGCACAATCAAAGTAATTTCGGCTCCTCGGAGATTTTCTTTATCAAGTTTTGGCCAATAACTTTGGAAAATTGAAGTTTTGTTTCCCCATTCTTGCCAAATTTCTTCGCATAAGTGAGGAGCAAAAGGGGCCAATAATTTAACTATAATTTCTTTTTCTTTTTTATTTAAATTATTTTTTTGAGCCAAATTAACAAATTCCATTAAACTAGAAATGGCAGTGTTAAAATTAAAATCAGCGATATCATTTTCTACTTTTTCAATAAGCTGATTAATTTTTAATTCTATTTTTTTATTGTTTTCATGGCGATCTTCTTTTTTTAGCAAATTATAAAAGCGATCTAAAAAGCGTCGAGCTCCTACAATTCCTTTTTCATCCCAAGATAGACGTTCGCGGAATGGGCCGATAAAACCTTCATAAAGACGAAAAGAATCAGCTCCATATTTTTTAATTAATGCGTCGGGATTGATGACATTACCTAAAGATTTAGACATTTTTTTCCCATCAGGAGCTAAAATAATACCAACATTAACTAATTTTTGGAAAGGTTCAAGGGTGGAAACGATTTTAAGATCATAAAGCACTTTATGCCAAAAACGAGCATAGAGCAAATGTAGAACAGCATGCTCGGCACCGCCGACATATAAATTAACTGGCATAAAGTATTTTTCTTTTTTTCCATCAATTAATTTTTGTTTATTTTTTGGATCAATATAACGTAAATAATACCAGCTTGAACCTGCCCATTGGGGCATAGTGTTAGTTTCGCGTTTGGCTTTGCCGTCACATTTGGGGCAAGTAGTATTAACCCAATCAGAAATACCGGCCAGCGGTGATTCGCCTGTGCCAGTGGGCTCATAATGGTTAACATGAGGCAATTTAAGAGGCAAATCTTTTTCGTTTAACGGTACAAGACCACATTTTTCACAGTGCACAATCGGAATTGGTTCGCCCCAATATCTTTGTCTGGAAAAAATCCAATCGCGTAATTTATAGGTGGTAGTAAAATCAGCCAAATTTTTTTCTTTTAGCCATTTAATAATTTTCTTTTTGGCTTTTTCATTTTTAATTTCATTGAATTCATTTGAATTAATAAGATAACCGTTTTCAGCATAAGCTTCTTCCATTTTTTGTTGTGGTTTAGCAGTTTTGGAAATAACTTCAATAATTGGTAAATCAAATTTTTTGGCAAATTCAAAATCACGTTCATCATGAGCTGGCACACACATAATAGCACCAGTAGCATAATCACCTAAAACATAATCAGCTACAAATACTGGAATTTTTTCGTTATTAACCGGATTAATGGCTTTAACTCCTTCTAATTTAACGCCGGTTTTTTCCTTTTGTTCAATGCGTGAAAGCTCTGATTTGTTTTTTGCATCATTGGTATATTCTTCCACTTCTGGCCAATTTTTAATTTGTGGCTTTAAGTTGTTAATTAGTTCATTTTCCGGTGCTAAAACTACATAAGTACAACCAAAAAGTGTATCTGGTCTTGTGGTGAAAACATCAATTTGTAATTTGGAATTTGGAATTTGGAATTTAATAGTAGCGCCTTCAGATTTTCCAATCCAATTGCGTTGCATTTCTTTAATTGGTTGAGGCCAATCAAGTTGGTCTAAATCTTCTAGAAGACGATCAGCGTAGGCAGTAATTTTTAAAACCCATTGCCGGATTTTTTTTCTTTCTACTGGAGTATGACAGCGTTCACATAAACCATTTTCTACTTCTTCATTAGCTAAGCCGGTTTTACAAGATGGACAAAAGTTTATTGGTGCCTCGGCTTCATAAGCTAAACCTTTTTTAAATAGTTGCAGAAAAATCCATTGTGTCCATTTGTAATAATTAGGATCAGTGGTATTAATTTCGCGATCAGGATCATAAACTAATCCCATAATCTCCAGCTGTTCTTTAAAGTGTTTGATATTTTTTGTTGTAATTTTTTCTGGATGGACTTTGTTTTTAATGGCATAATTTTCTGTGGGTAACCCAAAAGCATCCCAGCCCATGGGGTGAAGTACGTTTTTGCCTTTCATTTGCATCATTTTGGCAATAAAATCGGTAGCTGTATAACCTCGTGGATGGCCGACGTGTAAGCCAGCGCCAGAAGGATAGGGGAACATATCAAGAATATAAAATTTTTCTTTTTCTGTTTGATCTATAGCTGCAAAAGTATTATTTTTTTGCCAATATTTTTGCCATTTTTGTTCAATTTTTTTTGGTTCGTAATCCATAAATTTTTTTAATTTGTAGCGTAATAAATCAAAGATTTAAACTTAACTAAAACATTTACTTTCGTAGAAATTATTACATTTTGGACCCACGGGGACTTGAACCCCGAACCTCCTCCATGCCATGGAGGCGCTCTACCAATTGAGCCATGGGCCCCAATTAGAGTTAATGACGTAATAAATAAGATTTAAACGCCATCATTACGTTTAAATTTACAATAAAATTTATTACGTGGAGCGGGTGAGGGGAGTCGAACCCCTGTTTCAACCTTGGGAAGGTTGCGTTAAACCAATTAACTACACCCGCCTTTTCAGAATAGGCGGTAGAGGATTTGAACCTCTGACCTTCTCAACGTCAATGAGACGCTCTACCAGTTGAGCTAACCGCCCCTTAAAATTACTATTTAAATTTAACAAATTTATACTTTTTTATCAAGCTGAATAAAATGTTTAAGTATTGATTTTTTAAATATTTATAGTATAATTTTAAAGTTTACACTTTGACAAAAAGGTGGTGATCATCTTGATCGGGACGAATAGCCCAAACAATACTTATTGGCCTACTAGGCCATATGTTTTTCAGGGCGGGAAACATCAAGGGGAATGTTTGGAGATATTAATGTTTAATAATTACGCATTTCTAAATTGGCTTTTAAATAAAATTGAGTCTGAATATAGATTTGGTCGTGAGAAAAATGAACTTCACAAACATTTGGAATGGTTGTTGAAACAAGGAGAAAATCGTTGTGTTCAACTTTTTTGTTCTTCTTGTAATTCTCAACCAGCGGTTTTTGCTTCAATTTATGGAAGTGGTCGTTATGGCTACAGTATAAGTTCAAACTATCTTTCTTGTTCAGATCAAAATTGTTTAGAAGATCTTCGGATAAACGCTGATAATTGTAATGTTTTCATTAAACTTTGTTTTTCTAATATTTTGTGGTTTAGCCGCAAAAATGATCAAAAACAATTTGTGGATCTATTGAAAGAAACGTTTAATATTCCTAAGCGGATAACTCGCAAATCTGCTTTTGACTTTTTTATATCCTAAATCCGCTTTAGAGCGGATTTTTTTTGTACCTCTTTTTTTATTTTATATTTTAAGTTATTTTTATATTATGTTGAATTATCATTTTCCAGTTTTAAAGAAAGAAGTTTTAAATTATTGGTTGGGGCCAAAAACTTTAAAAAAAGAAAAAATTATTTTAATTGATGCTACCTGTGGTGAGGGTGGACACTCTCTAGCTATTTTAGAAAAAGCTAAAAAAGAAAAATGGCTTAAAAAATTAACATTATTGTGTTTTGATGCTGACAAGGAAATTATAAAAAGAGCCAAAAAAAGATTAATTAAATTTCAAAAAAATATAATTTTCGTGAACGCGAATTTTAATAATTTAGATAAAAAGTTGAAAAAACTTAAGGTTTTTAAAATTGATGGTATTTTATTGGATTTGGGAGTTTCTATGTATCATTATAAATTTTCAACTCGTGGTTTTTCATTGATGAATAATGAGCCTCTTGATATGCGTTTAGATAAAAAACAAAAATTAACTGCCGCGGAAATTATAAATTATTTTTCAGAATTAGAGTTAACTAATATTTTTAAATTTTTTGGTGAAGAAAAGTGGAGTAAAAAAATTGCTCAAAAAATTATTTCTGAAAGAGAAATCAAAAAAATTGAATCAAGCCAAGAATTAGCAGATATTATTTCAAAAGCTATCCCAGTAAAATTTCACCCAAAACATATTCATCCAGCAACAAGGATATTCCAAGCTTTGCGTATTGTGGTTAATAAAGAATTGGATAATTTACAAAAGTTGTTGGAGATGGTTCCGGAAATTATAAATCCCAATGGGAGAATTTTGGTTATTAGCTTTCATTCATTGGAAGATCGTCTTGTCAAAAATTATTTTAAAAAATTAGTTACTGATAAAACTGATCAAATTTATGGTCAAGTTATAGAACCAGCTCCTTATGTTCTTATTACTAAAAAACCAGTTATTGCGGATGTAAAAGAATTAAGCGAAAACGTTGCTAG
>JAQVDI010000006.1 GCA_028698375.1 Patescibacteria group bacterium
TTTCTCTCGGAGGGAAAGTTGGCAAAGGAGGGACAAAGCCAACTTTCCGTCTGAAAGAATAATTTTATTTCTAAATTAAATTTTTATTTTGCCGAAGATTGGGTTTGGCGTTTTATATGGAGGCCTTTAAGCTGTATAGCATAAAAAATTTCAACCTCCGCGCCCCCGATCTTCAGCGAAATAAAAACTCAATTTATAATAAGTTTTAAAAAATTATAACTTATCAATAAGTATGCTTATTTTAGCTTAAAAATTATTAACTGTCAAGTAGGCACAATAAAAAATTACGCGACCGCGTAAAATTTAATGTTTTTTCAAAAAATAAGATTAGATTATAATTCTTTTTTGATAGTTTTAGCTTGGGAAAGCTTGTCGTTTATTTTCTCATATTGTTTTTCAGTGGCATCCATGGCAAGATAAGAATTGCGAATATGTTTAGATAAAACTGACATTTGTTGGCCCAATTTGTCTGAATCACCACGCAGTTCGTCAAGAGTGGCAATGATACTCGCAGCAATTTTATCAATTTTGTGACTTTCCAATCCCGTATAAACTAAATTTAAAAAATAATAAAAATTAATTGGTGATACAATCAAAACTTTACTTTTTGATCCTAAATCAATTAAATCTTGATCTTTTAGCATTACTTGATGATAAATTGATTCACTGGGCACATACATCACGGCAAAATTAACCGTGCCTTCAGCTGGTTTAATATATTTTTGCGAAATGGTTAAAATATGTTTTTTAAAAGAGCGGTGGAACTCGCTGTGTGCTTTTTTGCGTTCTAACCCTTTACTTTGTAAATATCTTTTAAAAGCTTCCATAGGGAATTTAGAATCAATGGGAATAATGCCTTTGCTGGTTTTAATAATAGCGTCAACAATTTGTCCGTCTTTGTAGCAATATTGAAGGGCAAAACTATTTTTAGGAAAAACATCACTTAATAAATCTTTTAAAATTTTTTCACCGATATTGCCACGTAGCTTGGGTGATTTTAAGAATTCTTGGAGATCTTTGACAGAGGTGCTGATATCTTGAAGCTTGCCGATTTCTTGACCTAAGTTTTGGAAAAGAGAGGCAGCACTGTCTAATCTCTGTCCAATAGAAGTTTGCATTTGGTCCATTCGTCCCTGTAATCCTTGTAGATTTTGATTCATTAAACCAAAAGACTGACTTTCTAAAAGTTCTTTTTTTAGTATGTCTAATTCTTCTTTTTGCTTTTTGAAATAAGAAATAATAATAGCGACAAGAATTAAAATACTAGCAATAACAAGATAAAATGGCCAATCCATGCTCTTATTCTATTTTAAAGAGGTACTAATTGCAATAATTTGAAATAAAATTAATTATATGCAAAGGGGCAGGTTTCGCGGAAGGCGCAATAGCGACAAGTAAATTGTGAAGGGGTGGCTTCAAATTCTTTTTGGCGGATGCCGCGGGCTGTAGTTCTAATTTTTTCTTCTAAACTTTTAAATTGTCGTAGCGTGGGAGTAATTTCTGCATGATGATTGCTGTTAAGAAAAACTAAACCTAAACTTTGAGGTAGATTTTTTTTAATTTTATAATATGCCCAAGCATAAAGTTTTAATTGGAGACTCTCGCGAGCGCGACGTAAACCTTCCTCTTCTCCTAAAAATGAGCTTTTAAAATCAAAAATTCTTACACCTTTTTCTCCAGGAAAGATAGCATCAAAACGACCACGAATTAAAATGCCGTCTAGATTTAAGCTAAAAGGTGTTTCTGTAGATATTGGTTTAGTTTTGGAAAATTCGGAATTTAAAAAATTTTTCATTGCTTCTTTACCTTGAGCTAAGGCTTCTTGCTCGTGTTTTTTGTGCATATAGCCTTCATTGCGCCAATTTTGTTTAAAAATTTTTAGTAAATCTTGGAGATTTATTTTTTTTCCAATCAATAATTTTTTATAATACTCATTTAAAGCGTTGTGAATTGAGGAACCAAAAGCAACAGGAAAAGATTGCATTACTGGCACTCGTAAAATTTTGGCAAATTTATATTTAAGCGGACAAGTATTGTAATCATCAATAGCATACGCGTTTAAGCTAACGGGTCCATTGGTTTCTATCAAACTTTTTTGATTAGATTCCGCGCTCGCGAAAAGTTCAATTTGTTGTAATCTAGTAAGTTGAACCTTTTTTATTTTTTCTAATGCTTTTTCCCCTAAAGCCTCAACCAAAAAAGGAGAAATTTTCTTGGCACGTTTACCACCATAATTAGCGGCATAAGTTAAAAATAGGTGTTTTTTAGCACGGGTGGCACCAACATAAAATAAACGCCTTTCTTCTTGTAAATGATAATTGCCTTCAGGTAAAATTTCATGGATAAAATCAGTCGGTATATCAATTAGCTCAGTTCTTTCTCTCGTTGGCAAATAATCGCTGGTTAGAGCAGGCATAAAGACCACTTCAAATTCTAATCCTTTGGAGGCGTGATAAGTTAAAACTCTAACTGCTTCCATTTCTGGGTCAATTTCTCCTATCTCTGGTGAAGCATAGACGCTTAGAAGGTCATCAATATATTTGGCTAAATTAGAAATTGAATGATCACGGCTAACTTTTTCAAATTCTAAAATAATTTGATTAAAAAAATCAGCGATATTTTTAATTTTTAATTCATTTTCTACAGATTGTTTACGGCTTAAATTAAATAAAATTTTTTTAATCTTTAAAAAATGATAAATTAGTTGGCCGCTAGCCACTTCTTTTTCTTTCTCCCTTAAAGTAATTATATTTTGGACAAATTGATTTATTTTTTTAATAGTCACATCACTTAAGTGAAGATTTTTTTTATAAGCATCAATATTTTGTAAAGTTTTAAACGTAGATAAAGATTGATATCTGATAAGATCAAAAATTTCCGCAAGGTCTCCAGAATCAATATTATAAGCGTTAGATTTAAGAAGATTGTAATAAGCTTGTACATCACGATTAGAAACTAAAACTTTGATTAAGCTGATTATCATTTGAATTTCGGGCTTAAAATAAATACCACTT
Source organism: Patescibacteria group bacterium (assembly GCA_028698375.1). Taxonomy (GTDB): domain Bacteria; phylum Patescibacteriota; class UBA1384; order JAGGWG01; family JAGGWG01; genus JAQVDI01. The sequence goes on from JAQVDI010000006.1 coordinate 3,015, forward strand.
TCGCCAGAAAAAACATAGGGAATTCCAGCAGAATTTAAAGCTTTAATGTAGTGCCCTGCCAAAGAGTTAGAACGCAAAATAATTGCAATTTCGCGTAAGGGTACTTTTTTCTTTTTAGCGTTTTTAATTTCCGCAATCACGAAATCAGCTTCACTGCCGACAGTATCAAAATAATTAAAATTAATTGCTTCTTTGAAACTTTCCATTGCTATTAATCGTTTATTAATTTTAGCTTTGATTTCTAACCGATCCGGATTATTTTTTTGAATTGTTTGATAAGCTAAGTCTAAAATTTCTTGGGGAGAACGATAATTTTGGGCTAAAACAATTTTTTTGGCTTTGGGGTATTCTTTTTGAAAAAACAAAATATTAGAGATTGAAGCGCCACGCCAACGATAAATTGATTGATCATCGTCGCCTACAACTGTGATATTACCGTTTTCTCCAGCAAGCATTTTAATAATCTCATTTTGTAAAAAATTAGTATCTTGAAATTCATCAACTAAAATATATTTAAATTGTTTTTGTAATTTAGCTCTAACTTCTGGCCTTTTTTTTAATAATTTGTATGTTAGAAAAATTAAGTCGGAAAAATCTAAAACATTGTTTTCTTTTTTTAAATCCTCGTATTTTTCATAAGCCCTAGCTGCTTCTATATGAATTTTGGCTTTTTCTTTGGTAATTTTGTCTTTGGCTTTTTTTAAATCATCTTTTGCCCATTTCAAATAGTCTTTAGGTTCAATTGTTTCTTCTTTGAGTCTGGAAAATAAAGATGCAAATTGATTAATATGGCTTAAAGGATTAGTTACCGGCCTTAAAATTTTTAGAGGTAATTCATAAATATTTTCGCGTAAAAAAATTAATTGATCTATTTTATTGAGTAATTTGTAATCTAGAGCCAAACCAATAAAAGGTGCGTATTCTTTTAAAATTTTTTCCCCAAAAGAATGAAAAGTGGTAACTAAAAGATCATAGGTGCCATAGGGCAAAAGGATATCGGCTCTTTCTTCCATCTCACTGGCTGCTTTTTCTGTAAAAGTGAGAGCAACAATTTCTTCCGGCTTTGCCCAGCCCTTTTTAATAATATGGGCAATGCGATGAGTAATGACTTTGGTTTTTCCGGTACCAGCACCAGCAATAATTAAAAGTGGTCCTGATTTATGGGTAACAGCTTGTTTTTGTTGTTCGTTCAAATGTGTAAGCACAAGTTAATTATACAATTATGAAGTTAATTGGCAAATTATTTTTTTGTCTTTTTTACAAAAGACGCAAAACCTTAGGGACAGGAGGGCTTCTTTCGAGCCAGCCCTCCTATCCCTAATACCCAACCACCTGAACGACTTTTCAATGATAAAAAAATAGCATCTCTGTAATTTTTTTCTTTCTAAAACTTAGAACTTCGACTCCTATTCGATTATATAAATCTATTATTTAATTAAACTATTTTTTATCCTGAAAAGAGGATCTGGGAAAAGAGTAATGGGAAAAATGAAATAAAAAACCGGCTGCAAGAGTATTGCAGCCGGGGTGCCAGACGCCCGTGGGCGAATGGGTGAAGCTAGGGTTGTTCCGATTGGTTGGTTTGGGCTTCTCCGGCGTGAGCCAGGTGTGAGCCAAAGCACAACTCGCCGGAACGATTCTCGTGCTTGGTAGGAGTGCCTTCCGGTCCTTTTTCAATCGGTTCCCGGCACTCGTTGCAGATTACTAGTTCTGCCATCCCTTTTTTCCTTTCTGAAACGACATTTTTTGCGATGCTTGGTTATATTAGATTATTTGAGTGGATATGTCAATGTTTTTATTTTAAAAAAAATGACCACCGAATTACTGTCTTCGGTGGTCGAGAAAACTAGCTCTCTTCGTCGGTGTCCTCTTTGGGCACCGACTGGTAGGGCGACGGCAGGTCCTCCAACCTGTCGCGTCGCCAATCCTCCAACCCCTCCAGGGGGTCGAGGTGATTTTTTCCCGGCAAGGGCCGGGGCATGGATTTTGCCATGCAGATACCTCCCTTTCGATTTTTTAGACGCTAAGGCGCCTGTACAAAACTAAATTATCATACAATAAAAAGATTATTCAGTCAAATTTGATCTAATTTAGAATTAAAAAAAATCAAAATTCAATCCCTTGTTGGGTTTGGTTGCCAATTCCAAGATCGTGTTTTATATCTTTAATCTCAGAAACTGTATCGGCAATTTTCTTTAGCCAAATAGGCGCAGCTCGGCCAGTGCAGATAAGATTTGCTTTGGTATTTTGAGCAAAATTTATAAAGTCCTTTTTCGTGATTATTTGTGCGCTGAGAGCTAAATTGATTTCGTCTAAAACAATCAAATCAAATTGATCTTTATTTTTTAAAACTTTTTGCCATAATGCCTCACATTCTTTAATTAAATTTTTAGGAATTTTTTGAGGATTAAAAAATTGTGCTTTTTTAAATTGAAAAATTCTTACTCCTAATTTTTTTAGAATTTTATCTTCTCCGCTTAGTTTTGATTTAAAAAATTTGAAAAACCCAACTTTTTTTTCGTGACCTAATGACCTAATTATTATTCCAATTGCAGCCGTGGTTTTCCCTTTGCCATTGCCAGTTATAACTAAAATTCTTTTATTTTTCATAAATTACTTGACACGATTATTAGTTTATGATAGTATGTAATTGCCAACTAGCGGAAGCGTCTGAAAAATGGCGTAGCGACAGTTGGCAGAGCTCGGAGGGAAAATCGTGGCCGTTAGGCCGCTCTGAGCTCAACTTGCACCTTGCTGATTTGCTTCTTGCTGCTCCCGGGAACATTGTTTTCGGGAGCATTTTTTTTACTTTATTCTTAATTCTTATTCTTTATACTTTTTTACGCGCATTTGCTAAAGCCGCAAACTGGGCACTTAAAACATCCTTCTTGGAAAATAAGAGTGGCACCGCATTCACGACAAATTGGTGCTTCTCCAGCATCAGCAAGTGACATTTGTTTTTCTGTTTCTTCTTCTTTTATCAAAGCTACTTGTTTTAATGCTTCTTCAGTGTGGTTGTTTTCGTTCTCTTTTTTATCTTTTTCTTTAGGTGGTAGATTTAATGGCAATGTGGGCATTTCTTGTTTAAATTCTAAGTGTTTTTTAAGAATTTTGGCAATAGCATCAGGTAAAGATAAAATTATGCCGTTGTTAGTCCAAGTTGGTGAAGGGTCACGAATACCTTTTAGTTGATGAATAATTTCTTCTGGTTTTAGCCCACTGCGCAGGACCAAAGAGATTAACCGAGAAATAGCTTCAGTATTGGCAGAGAAAAAACCGCCTGCTTTGCCGATATTAGTGAAAACTTCAAATGGTTGGTTATTTTCATCTTCGTTAATTGTGATATACAAATTTCCATAAGAAGTTTTGGTTTTATAGGTGTAGCCATGCATAATTTCTGGTCTTGGTTGGATCTGAATTTCATTTGGAATTTTTAATTTTTCGTTTTCTTCTTCCTTTTTTTTGCCAAAATCAACCACCTGTTCATCACGACTACCATCTCGATAAACAGTTAGACCTTTGAGTCCAGAGTCAAAAGCAAGCTCATAGGCCTGTTCCACATTTTCAATTGTTGCTTCATTGGGGAAATTAATTGTTTTAGAAACTGCATTATCAGTATATTTTTGAAAAGCAACTTGCATTTTAACGTGCCACTCCGGAGAAATTTCTCTGGAGGTAACAAAAACTTTACGCCATTTAACTGGTACTTCTTCAATGTTTTCTAAAGTGCCATTTTCAGAAATTTTTTCCATTAGTTCTTTGGAATAAAAACCTTCACGCTTGGCAATTTCTTCAAACAACGGATTAATTTCTAAAAGTTTTGCTCCGTCTAAAATGTTTTTTACAAAAACTAAGGCAAATAATGGCTCAACGCCGCTACTGGATCCAGCGATCATAGAAATTGTGCCAGTTGGGGCAATTGTAGTAATTGTCGCGTTACGCATTGGTTTTGCATTTTTTCTGTCATAAATACTGCCTTTAAAATTATCAAAAACACCACGGGTTTTAGCTAACTCCTGGCTAGCTATACGACCATGATCGCGAATAAAACGCATTATTTTTTCTGCCGTTGCTACACCTTCTTTTGAATCGTAGGGTATGTTTAGTTTAATTAACATATCAGCAAAGCCCATAACGCCCAAACCAATTTTACGGTTTGCTTTTGTCACTTTTTCAATTGCTGGTAGTGGAAATTTGTTAACATCAATAACATCATCTAAAAAACGGACAGCTAAATAAACCACTTCTTTTAAGTGGTCAAAATCAATTTTCCCATTTTTGATCATGGCTGATAAATTGATTGAGCCCAAGTTGCAAGATTCGTAAGGTAATAATGGTTGTTCGCCGCAAGGGTTAGTTGATTCAATTTCACCTAATTTAGGGGTGGGATTATGTTGATTAATACGATCCAAAAAAACAACGCCTGGTTCTCCGTTCTCCCAAGCACCTTTGATAATCTTGTCAAAAATTTTCCGAGCGTTAAGCGTGCCTGCATTTTTTTGAGTGTGTGGGTTTATTAAGTCGTAATCTGCATTTTCTTTCATTTTTTGCATAAATTCATCAGTAATTCCGACTGATAAATTGAAATTATTTAAACGACCATTGTCTTTTTTAGCATCAATAAATTCTAAAATGTCCGGGTGGTCAACACGTAAAATCCCCATATTGGCGCCGCGTCTAGTGCCTCCCTGTTTAACTTCTTCGGTGGCAGCGTTAAACATTCTCATAAAAGAAACTGGACCGCTGGCAACACCGCCACTGGAACCAACTTGTTCGCCGTTAGGACGTAGTCTAGAAAAACTAAAACCAGTACCGCCACCTGATTTATGAATCATGACTGTATTTTTCAAAGTGTCCATAATCTCAGCCATATCATCTTTAACGGGCAAAACAAAACAAGCGCTTAATTGACCAATTTTAGTACCAGCACCTGTAAAAGTTGGTGAGTTGGGTAAAAATTCAAATTTACTTAAAATTTCGGCAAAAGATTTTTCTAATTCATCTTTTTGTTTTTTGGTTGTTTTATAATTGTCTTCAGCTTGAACGATATGATGGCTTATTCGATAAAACATTTCCTCTGGTGTTTCAACAATTCCACCGTTTTCTTTTTTTCGCAAATAACGTTTTTCCACAATAGTTAAAGCATTGGGGCGTAGATTCAAATTCTCGGAAATAATCGACATAATTTCACTTTTTGACATGTTGTTCCTTTTTTAAATTTTTTATTTCTCGCTCAAAAGCGGATAAGCTACCAAAACCACGATAAACGGAAGCAAAACGCATATAAGCAACAACATCTTTGTGTTTTAGGTGGTCAACAATGATTTTGCCTATTGCGCGTGAAGAAATCACTTTTTTCTTTTTTAACCTTAGACTGTCTTTAATGGCTTCAATTAGGTCTTCAAATTCATCTTTCTTAATTGGTCTTTTTGTAAAAGCTTTTTTGACACCTTTAGTCATTTTGGTCTCAGAAAATTTTTCTAAATTGCCATTTCTTTTTTTGACGCTTAAATTAAGGGACGCAATTTTCTCGTAAGTGGTAAAACGATAATGGCAAACATGACATTGGCGTCGGCGACGAATAATAAAAGAACTTTGGCTACGTGTTTCTATAACTTCACTGTTATTGTTGCATCTTGGACATTGCATAATTCCCCACTAATTAAGTTCAAGTATTATTTTAACACAAGTTAAAATTTAAAACTGTGGATAAATACTCTAAATATGTATATAGAAAAGGGTTTATAACACTAAATATAAAATGGGGAAAAAATAATAAATTTATATTTTTCAAAAAATACAAATAAATTTTTTTTGAATAAGATATATTGAAGCAAATTTTTTCTTATAATTATCTTTCTTGACAGGACAAATTTTTCCGCTTAAAATATAACTAACAATTATGCCAGATGAAATAAAACAAAACTTCGAACTGCCAAAATTTGCTGATAATGAGCCGATTAATGTGGCTAGAATTAAAGTGATTGGTGTTGGTGGCGGTGGCAATTCTGCTGTTAATCGAATGGTTAATGCCAGAATCCGAGGTGTGGAATTTATTACTATTAATACAGATTTACAAGCTTTAGCTACTTCAGCTGCTTCTATCAAAGTTCAAATTGGGAAAGAAACAACCGGTGGTTTGGGCAGTGGTGCTGATCCCACAAAAGGTCGCGAATCAATGGAGGAAAATAAAGAAGAAGTTTATGAAGTTCTCAAAAATTCCGATATGGTTTTTGTAACTGCAGGCATGGGCGGTGGCACAGGTAGTGGTGCTGGTCCAGTGGTGGCAGCTATTGCTCGTGAATTAGGTGCCTTAACTGTCGGAGTTGTGACTAAACCATTTACTTTTGAAGGTTCACGTCGCCGCGAAGTGGCAGATAAAGCCATTGAAGAGCTAAAAGACAATGTTGATACATTAATTGTTATTCCCAATGATAAACTTTTGCAGGTGATTGATAAAAAAACAACTATGCTTGATGCATTTTCTGTGGTTGATGATGTTTTGCGTCAAGGTATTCAGGGTATTTCTGATTTGATCACTATCCCCGGTATTATTAATGTTGATTTTGCAGATGTAAAGACTATTATGCAAGATGCTGGTTCGGCACTCATGGGTATTGGTCGAGCTAAGGGTGAAAATAGAGCGATTGAAGCAGCTAGAGCAGCAATTGATTCTCCGCTTTTGGATCTTTCGATTGAAGGTGCTAAAGGAATTTTGTTTAATATTACTGGTGGCCCAGATATGTCAATGTATGAAATTGATGAAGCAGCCAAAACAATTACTGAGGCGGCTCATCCAGAAGCAAACATTATTTTTGGTGCTATGGTTGACGAAGCAATGCAAGGAGAAATTAAAATTACAGTAATTGCGACTGGTTTTGGTGATGAAAGACCAAAACGACGCGATGAAGCCAAACAAGGATTTACATTAACTTCATTGGCAGAAATTGGTAATGATGATAATGAAAAAGAAGAAGAGCCAGTAATGCAACAAGAACCTTTTGTGCGCAAACCAGAGCTAAAAGAAGAACCAGAAGAAGATCTTGAGCCTGGAGAAGGTAGTAGCCAGGAAGATAATTATGAAATCCCAGCGTTTATAAGGAGAAAACTGAAGTAAAACTTTTTTAATTCATCATTGCGAGGAGTAGCAGCGACGAAGCAATCTTTCTATTTAGTATTAAGTAAGAGGTATTGGGTCTCTTTTTAATTTTAACTTTAAAAAAGAAAAAACTCCTGACGCGTTGGCGCCAGGAGCGGTATGGGAAATAAGTGCAAGTGCTTAAGAATAAAAAAGATCCCGAAACAAGTTCGAGATGACATGTGGGGCGGGAATGACAATTTTTATTTTAAATTCCAAATTCTATATTCTAACTTCTAACTTTACGGTTTGAACATTTTCCAAAAATCGCGGAAACGTCCGGAGATATCTTTAAACATTTGTGAACTATGACCGGCATTTCCTGTTGCGTGTTGTTTGCCCCAAAATAAAAGTGCTAACGCCGCGGCGAAACTGGGGTCATCAATACGATCTGTCATACCACCAATTAAGATTTCATTATGTGATAAATTGGAGGGTAGTTTTAAAACTTCTTTTGATAAATCTAGTAAACCGTCAATTTGAGAGGATCCACCAGTAAAGACAGCACCAGCTGGTAATTTTGCATCTTTTTTAACTTTTTTAAGTTCATTTCTGACCATTTCTAAAATCTCAGATAGACGAGCTTCAATAATTTCAGCAATATATTTTTCGCTTTCACTTCCTTTTTCGTTTTCATCAATTTTAGATAAATCTACAGTTTTAGTCTCGCTAATTTTGGCTGGCGTGGCGCTACCGTGTTTAATTTTAACTTGTTCGGCAATTTCCAATGAAGTTTTTAAGCCAATTGCTAAATCATTAGTAATTAAACTGCCGCCTAAAGGGATAACTGCGGAATGAATAATGGTACCTTCTTCGTAAACAATTATTTGGGTTGTAGCAGCTCCGATATCGATTAATACAACTCCAATTTCCTTTTGCTGATTAGAAAGGTGGGTTTCACTTTCAGCTAAAACATTAAAAACTGGTTCAATAATACTTAAGCCGGACTGAAAAACACATTTTTCTAAATTTTTAATTGCTGGTGTGGAAGTAGTGATAATGTGAGTTTCAACTTCCAAGCGAATGCCATTCATGCCTAGTGGGTCTTTAATGCCGCCAGCACCATCTAAAACAAAAGCTTGTGGAATAACATGCAGAATTTCACGGTTAGTGGGTTGTGCGATAGCTTGCGCTGCCTCTACGGCTCGGTCACGATCTTCGTGGGTTACTTCTCCATTTGGGTGCGAAACAGCAATAACGCCTTTGCTAGTTTGTGATTCAATATGCGCGCCACCTAAACCTAAAATAACACGGTCAATCTTAAGACCACTCATTCTTTCTGCTTGTTCTAGTGCTTCAGAAATTGAAGAAATTGTTGCTTCTAAATCTACGATAATTCCTTTGCGTAAAGAATTGATTTTTGATTTACCGACGCCAATAACATCAATTTGAGCTGAGTCGCTTGCAGTCTTTCCAATCAAAACAGCGACTTTACTGCTGCCTACATCTAAACTGGCGATAATGTCTTTTGACTCCATAAAACTAATTTTAACTTAAAATAAGTAGCAATAAAAGGGTGCTATGCTATTTTAGCAAAAAATTTAGATATAAAAAAGAGCTATGATTTTAGGTATAAAAATAATTGAACCAATAACTACAGCCGTAAAAGCAGACACTAAAACAACACTGGCAAAAAGATCTTTAATAAAACGGACATTTTGATCGTAATGCAAATGAGTTAAATCTAAAATTCTTTCAATGGCGATGTTAATTATCTCCATCATTATTGTAGTAGCAATCGCGAAGAAGACAAAAAGCCACTCAAGGCGAGAAATATGGACAATAAAACCAGCAATAATAACACCAATGGCAACCATATAGTGGATACGTAAATTACGTTCGCTCATTAATGCTTCCCACATGCCGCGGAGAGCACATTTTACGCTATTGCCAAAAGATGGTTTTTCTTCGCAAAGATCATGACCATTTTGAACTTTTTCCATCTGTTTATGATTCAAACCTAACAGATGCAAAAGACCATGTTCATAAAAAAAATTTAAATTTTCATTTCTTTTTTTGATTACTTCCGGGCAAATAAAAATATCTCCTAAGACAATTTTTTCATTTCTGACTCCTTTTTTTAGCGGTTCATCTTGCGGAAAACTTAAAACAGTAGTGCTAACATTTTTATTCCTAAATTGCTGATTTAATCTTTTTATCTTTTTTGGTCTAACGATAAAAAGGGAAATTAAAATATGTTTAGGCCGAATTTTCAAATTTTTGTTGAGTAGTTTGCGGGTCTGATTTATAAAATAATCGCGATTAATTCGAACATTAGTCTCATTTTGTAAATCAAATTCTATTTTCACAATTTAATTAGATACCTAATTTTTGTTTAACTATTTCAGAGACTATTGTGCCATCAGCTTTTCCCTTTGTTTGTTGCATCACTTGGCCCATGACTTTCCCAAAATTAGCCGGAGTAGCGTTGAGTTCGTTTATTGTTTTTTCTACGATTTCTCCCAATTTTGTTTCATCTAATAATTTAGGCGCATAATTTTCTAAAATTTTAATTTCTTTTTCTTCTTTTTCTACTAAATCAGATCTTTTCCCTTGTTTATATAGCTCAATTGCGTCTTTTCTTTTTTTGATTTCATTTAAAGCTAATGAACCAATTTCAGTTTCATTTAATTCGTCTTTTTTAGCTATTTGCGCATTTTTAAGGCTAGCAATAAATTGACGTAAAGTTAAAACTGTTAATTCATCTTTTTTCTTCATTGCTGTTTTGAGATCGTTTTGGATTTTTTCTAACATGATTTAACTTATTTTTAGTATAGTTTTTAATAAAAAGATTTTCTAAATTTTGACTTTTGAATTATTCTTTTAATATCCTCTTATCGCTTTTTGCTTTTTGGCTGATATTTTTAAATATCTTAAAGTATCATCTTTGCGCGCCCTTTGATTTGGTTTGTTGGTGTGATACATTTTTTCTTTCATGTCCGTAATTTTGTTTTCTTCCTGCAGAGTACGCAAAAAGCGGCGTAAAAGTTGGTCTGAATTTTCTTGATTTTGTTTTTTCATTTTAAATGTTTTTTATTCTTTGAGCACATTGACCATTTGATAAGCTCATGACAGTGAGCAAAACCAAACCGCAAGCTCAGTATAAACTTAAGTCGAGAAGTATTCCTCTATTTCTTCAGCAAAAAAATTTTAACATAGTAAATCTTAAAAATCAATATCTTTTTAGATTTGACCTGATTTTTTATAATCACCGCTTAGTAAATGGAGATGAAGATGTTCAACTGATTGCCCGGCGTTTTCACCAGTGTTAATAATAATTTTATAACCATTTTGGTCAAATTTTTCTTTTCGAGAGATTTTTTGAGCAGTTAATAATAATTTTCCTAATAATTTTTGATTTTTACTTTTTATCTCGTTTAGAGATTTAAAATGAATTTTAGGAATAATTAATAAGTGAATTGGTGCCTTGGGGTTTGCATCTTTAATAACAATTATGTCCTTATCTTCATAGTGGATTTTGGCAGGGATTTCTTTTTTTATGATTTTACAAAAAATACAATTTTTCATTTTATTGTGATTCCGCACTTCCGCCCAATTTAATGACACTAGTTTTTTAGACAGCTAATGCGAATCTTTTTATTTTTTCTTACAATAACATTATATAACAATTTTTTAATTTTAAATATTTGATCATTCGCCAAATCTTTTTTTAATCGTATGAAATCTTTAGTTAATTTTTGATTTTTAAAACTTGATATTTTTCTTATTCCCCACTTTTATTCTTAAACCTAATTCTTATTTTTAATAGTATGTTTTTGATTCTATTAAATAACCTAATAATTATTTTGCATATATTAAAATAATTTTAAATTTTAAATTCAATTTTTGATTTTTGATTCAGTATTTTGGGTTTTTTCATTTTCCCCACTTTCTATTGACAACCCAAACATTGTTTGCTAGTATAGACATTGTGCCTATGGCACCTTTTTTATTCGGCTCAATTGAGCCAAAAGCTCGCAAAAATCAGTTTTGGTTTACTTCCGCCTTCTTGGTCTTATTGGCGGGGTTTTTTAGTTTAGGTTTAAGCATTTCTAATCCTAACAGTGAAATTATTCAGGCTTCAAATTATGAATTAAAATTAGATAAAAAAGAGAAAAACTTAGAAATTGTGGCTAAACCAAAGCTAAAAGTTAAAATTATTGATAAACAAAAAATAGAAGCTGAGGAAAAAGCACGCAAAGAAGCAGAACAAAAACAACGTGAGGCTGAAGCTACTGCTCAAGCAGCGAAACAAGTTCCAACCACGCAAGTTGTTTATTCTGCCCCTACTTTTAATGGTGATTTAAATGATTTATATCAACGAGCAGCGGCTATGTATGGTTTAGATTGGCGCGTTTTAGCTGCTGTTCATATGGTTGAATCTGGTCAAGCAACTCAATGCGCAGCAGTATCTTATGCTGGTGCTACTGGACCAATGCAATTTTTACCTTCTACTTTTAATTATTATGCTATTGATGGTGATGGCGATGGTGTCACTGATATTTGTAATGTTAGCGATGCTGTTTTTAGTGCAGCTAATTTATTGGCTACTAATTGGGGAGCAACTGATATGCGTGTTGCCTTATACCATTATAATCATTCTGATTATTATGTTAATCATGTTTTAAGCTTGGCTTCTTCGCTATAAAATATTTAATTAGAACTTAAATTTACTTTTTTAGCTCAAAGCTCTTCAATTCTGAAGCTGTCTTTTAACCCAAAGCCTCCATCTTGAGTGCGAATTAAAGAAATCAAAGTGGCATTGGTTTTTAATTTTTGTCCAAGTTCATAAGCAATAGAGCGGATAAAAGTGCCAGGGCCACAGCTAACGAGGATTTTTATTGTTGGCAAAAGATGATTCTGGATGTTTTGTTTGCTTATTTTTAAGAGTTTTACCTCCTTAATTTGTACTATTTTGGTTGGTAATTTTTTTAACATTTTGCCAGCGCGGGCTAATTTATATAAACGAGTCCCATCAATTTGTTTAGCAGAGAACATGGGAATTGGCTGTTCAATTTTACCCAAAAATTGTTTTAATAATTCTTCAATATTATTTTTATTAATCTTTGGAAATTTAGTAAATCTTAGATTTTTAGTTTCCAAGTCCCAAGTGTCACTTTTTAGGCCGAAAGCAATTTCGGCAATGTATTCTTTATCGCGCGGTAAATCTTTTAGTTTTTTGGTACCAGTGTTAAGCCCTATGGCTAAAACACCTTCAGCTGCTGGATCAAGAGTGCCCAAAAAGCCAATTTTTTTAATGTTAAGTTTTTTTCTGAGAAAACTGACTACGCGAAAAGAATGCCAACCTTTTGGCTTATAAATTGCCACAATTTCTTTAGTTTTTATCTTGTTAAACAATTTTGTATTGGCGGAATTGTCACAAGCATTTAGCGAGGTTAATTTTTTCCAATTCATTTTTCCTTTAATCATTTATGACTCCGACGTACAAGTGTATTTATTTTGTTGCTTTAAAAAATAAATTCTTTTTAATACCATTACCGACTGTCTTTATTTTTATATTTTTAAAACCGGCTAACTTTAATAAATTTTTTAATTCTATTTTTTGGAATAAATAAATATACATTTTTGGACCATTATAACCATTCCAAGGTTTTAGATATTCTTGTTCTGTAATTTTTGTCCATTTTGGGATTTGATTTTTGGCTGGCGACCAAACATAGCCGATAAATTTGCCACCTGGTTTTAAATTGTTTTGAATTTTTCTTAAAACTAGTAAGTGATTTTTTGGTTTAAGATGATGCAAGCTTGCAAGTGCCAAAATATAATCAAATTTTTCTTTTAGATTTAATTTTATTAAATCCATTTTTTTATACTTAACTTTTGCCACTTTCATACTGCGCAGTACGATAGTAAAATTTTCTTTAGCAAGTTTTAACAATTCGCGAGAATAATCAATTCCCAAATAAGAATTTTTAGAATCATTAAAAAATTCTTGTTCGTTTAAAAGACGAAGATCGCGCCCACTGCCACAGCCTAAATCTAAAACTCTGCCCTTGGGTTGATGAAGTTTAAAGAATGATTCGATAATTTCATCTTTTTTTAATCGGCTTTTGCTAAAACTTTCTGCAACGCAGTCATAAGTTTGTTGCGTTATTTTTTCCAGATCGCAATTATTGATTTTTTTGTTCATTTAGGATATAATATAACGATAATTATGATAAAAGTAAAGGTTAAATCTGAAAAAGTGATTAAGACGGTTTTAGATTTTTATAAACAATCAGGTAATTTAGAAGAAGCAAAGAAAAAAACAGGGGCACTTTTAAAATTACAAAAAGTGCCAAGAACTTACCATATTTTGCTATATGCTCAAAAACATAGTCCTCAATTAGCAAAAATTATTACTAAAAAAACTAAATTACACGCTAGTCGATCTTTGTCGGGTATTGTTTCAGTGACAGTTTTAACTAAAAATTTTCCTTGTCCTTATAAATGTGCTTATTGCCCAAAAGAAAAAAATATTCCCCAAAGTTATTTAAGTGATGAGCCAGCTGTTGCTCGTGCTCAATTAGTTGAATTTGATCCATATCGACAAGTGAGTGGACGCCTTAATGTTTTAAAAATTAGTGGCCATGAAATTAGTAAAATGGAATTAATTGTTTTGGGTGGGACTTTTTCTTTTTTGCCTCATCAGTATCGTCTTCAATTTATTAAAAAATGTTTTGATGCAGCCAATCAATCTAAAAGTAAAAATTTACAAGAAGCACAGAAATTAAATGAAAAAAGTCAAAGACGAATTGTAGGAATTACAATTGAGACGAGACCAGATTTAATTGATAAGAATGAAATTAAATTTTTAAGAAAACTGGGGGTGACAAGAGTAGAATTAGGCGCACAAAATTATTTTAATTTTATTTTAAGAAAAAATGAGCGTAAAGCAACACGAAAGCAATTGGAAAATGCTACTAAACTTTTGCGAGATAATGGTTTTAAAATCACTTATCATTTAATGCTTAATTTGCCCGGCAGTAACCCATTTTTAGATTTTTGGTCAAGCATTTTGTTTTTTATTAATCCTAATTTTAGACCTGATCATTTAAAAATTTATCCCTTAGTTGTGGTTAAGGGGAGCAAGGTTTACAAATGGTATAAAAAAGGCAAATTTAGACCATATTCTAACGAAGTTTTAATTAAAATTTTGGCAGCTATAAAAAGTTATATTCCAAATTATGTTCGAATTGTGAGGGTTATTCGCGATATTCCTGCCAATCACATAAAAGCAGGTTTAAAGAATTCTAACTTGCGGGAAAAGGTTCAAGAATTTATGCATGATCATAATATGAAGTGTAAGTGTATTCGCTGTCGCGAAATTAAGTCTAAAGTTATTAAAAATGCAATTTTAAAAATTAAAAGATACCGCGCAAATGGTGGGTCAGAATATTTTTTAAGTATTGTGGATAAGAACACCGATCATATTGCTGCTCTTTTGCGATTGCGTTTAACAAAAAATAGTCAGCCGTTTTTCAAGGTTTTAAAAAATGCTGCTTTAGTACGTGAAATTCATACTTATGGCGAAGTAGTAGGTTTAGATAACAAAACTTTACAGGCTTCACAGCATCGAGGTTTTGGTTCTTGGTTGATTGGCGAGGCGGAAAAAATTGCTAAAAAAAATGGGTTTGATAAAATTGTTGTTATCGCCGGAGTTGGTGTGCGAGGCTATTTTCGTAAACACGGCTATAAATTAGGAGAGAGCTATATGGTTAAAAAATTAGAATTTAAATGCTAGTTTTTGTCTTTTTGTTTTCGCCAGTTGCTTAAGCGGTCTTTAATTTTTAATTCGCTACCCTGGTCACTTGGTTCATAATAAATACGTTCACCCATTTGGCGTGGAAAAAATTTCATCTCTTTTGCAAAATGATCTTTGTAATCGTGGGCGTATTTATAATTTTCGCCATAGCGGAAATCTTTCATTAAGTCAGTGACAGCATTACGTAAATCCATTGGGATAGGATAAAGGGGTAGATTTTTGATATCGTTTTGAGCTTTATTGAGAGCAACATATGAGGCATTACTTTTAGGGGAGCTGGCTAAATAAGTTACAGCTTGTGATAAATTAATAGCAGCTTCGGGTAAACCAATAAAATCTACAGCTTGAGCGCAACTCGTAGCAATTAAAATTGCCAATGGGTTGGCATTGCCGATATCTTCACTAGCAAAAATTATTAATCGTCTGGCAATAAAACGAGGGTCTTCTCCTGCTTCAAGCATTCTGGCTAGGTAGTACAAGGCAGCATCAGGGTTACTACCTCTTAAGCTTTTGATAAAAGCCGAAATAGTATCATAGTGATGTTCTCCTGCTCGATCATAAACTAAAGTTTTTTTGGCTTTTTCTTTAATTTCGGATTCTGTAATAGTATGATTATGTTTATCGCTAAAACTGTCTAAAATATTGAGAGATATTCTGGCGTCGCCACTGCTTAAGTTAATTAAATAATTTAAACCTAATTTATCAATTTTTAATTTATTATTGCCAAATCCATTATTTTTATCGTCGAGAGCGTTTTTAATTATTTTTTGGAGATCACGTTTAGCTAATGGGTCAAATTTAATAACTTGGCAGCGTGATAATAGAGGGGCAATTAAGCTAAATGAGGGATTTTCCGTGGTAGCCGCGATTAAAACAATGGTGCCGTTTTCGATATAAGGCAAAAAGGAATTTTGTTGTTTTTTATTAAAATGATGGATCTCATCAATAAATAAAAATAATTGGCTTTGATTAAAAGTTTTCATTTTTTGAGCTTCTTTGATAATTTCTCTAACTTCTTTAACGCCGGAATCAACGGCTGATAGTTGATAAAAGCTGCCTTTAAACTTAGAAGCAATTATTTGCGCAAGTGTAGTTTTACCTGTGCCTGGAGGTCCCCAAAAAATAAGTGATACTGGTCTTTTGTTTTTTATAATATCGCGAACGTAAGGAATAATATGTTTTTGACCAATAAAATTTTTTAAATCATTCGGTCTGACCCTATCCGCTAAGGGGTTTTTATTTAACATGGTTTAATTATTAATGAGTTTTTATTTTTGAGCAAGTGTTTTTATTTTTTCGTGGTAAAGAAATTTTATAAAAATTTCATTTTTTTATTTGACAAAATTTTTATTGAGCGTTAAATTAAGTATAAATAAGGGGACGTAAACTAATTAAAAAGTTATGAATTTAAAATCCGCAATTGCTTACATTTTGCGTGATGGTAGAGGTATGAATCAAAATGCACTTTTGGAAATTTTAAAAAGTGTTTTTGGAACTACTCAAGCAGAATTACAGACAGCTTTAATGGAAATGAAAAGCAAAAAAGAAATTAGTTTTGATAATGATTTATATAAAACAACTGCTCGTTCAAGACGTAGGATTCCCAAAGCTGAAAAAGTTAAATATGTAATTCCATTGTGGCATCGTCGCTGGACTATGGTAGTTTTTCATGTGGCTGAAGAAGAAAAGCAAATGAGAGACCAAATTCGTTATCAACTAAAAAAAGAAGGATTTGCTGTTTGGCAACATAGCATTTGGGTTTCTCCTCATGGCGTTTCGGATTCTTTGCGTCGGTTTGTTGAGAATCATGGTTTAGAATCACAAGTAAAAATTTTTCAAGGCGCTTTATCTTCTCGTGACGAAACGGAACTAATCAAGTCTGTTTGGAATACAAACGTTTTAGAAAAAACTTATCAATCTTTTATCAAAGAGGGTAAAAGACAATTCGCCCGTCTTAAATCAATGCATTTAGAAGAAGACTTAAGAACAAAAGCACTAGATCTTCTAGCTAAGGATACTGAATTAAAATATTTGAAAACAGTTAAAGACGATCCAAAATTGCCTCGGCCTTTTTTGTCAAAGAACTGGTTAGGTTTTCGCGCTTATAATATTTATCAGCAATTGGATAAGTATTTGAAATAAATCAAAAGTCAAAAATTTCAGCTTTTTGACTTTATCTAATTGTTTTCATCACTCCCTTTATAATACCCTGGATGCGTAATTGATTCGGTTTTACAATAATTGGTTCATAATCTGGGTTAATGGGTTGCAAAACAATTTGTCCGCGTTTTGGCAAATATTTTTTAATTGTAGTTTCGTCGCCAATTAAAGCCGCAATTATTTCTCCCGGATCAGCAGTTAATTGTCTTTTAATAATTACCATATCATTATGTTCTATTTTTGGTGCCATTGAGTTGCCTTTAACTCGTAAAAGAAAAACGTCTGCTTCTTCTTTGATAAATTGTGGAGGTAAAGCAACCCAATCTAAAATATTTTCTTCAGCATAAATTGGCATACCTCCAGCAGACCAACCCATTAAGGGCACAAAGGTTGTTGCTTCTTTTTTAGAGCCGTCAAATTTAAGAGCAATGTTGCGAGAACCATCAGAAGTTTTTTTGATAAATCCTTTTTTTTGGAGTTGTTCAAGATGATAAGCAACAGCTCTGGGGGATTTAAAACCTAAATTGTCCCCCATTTCCCTAACAGTTGGAGCAAAACCTTCGCTACCAATAAAATCACGAAGAAAGTCTAAAATTTTTTTTTGAGCCGGCGTGAGAACATAAGTTGGTTTGTTTTTCATTATACAAATTATTTTTTGGTTGTTTATAGTATAACAAATGTATAAAATAGGTGTCAAGCGGAAATACAAACATTTTTTATATTAAGATTTTTTGTCAAAAATTAATTGAGAATAGAAAAATATTATTGAAAAAATAAAAATATTGTTTTATAATTTTGAACATGATTACAGAAGAAACGCCACTTTTAGAAGTTTTTCAGCAAAAAGACAAATTGGCTTTTGAGTTATTGCTACCGATTTTAGGTGGAGGTTGTGCTACTTGCCCTATGGCAGCACAAGAAAATTTGGGTGAGGCTTTACAATCACATGGTTTGAATAAGAAAGAAATAAAAAAAGTGATTGAAGAACTAAATAAATAAAAGATATTTTTTTGCGGCAGCAATAGTCTTGTCAAAATAGATATCACCTGTCTTATTTTTTATTTTTTTTAGCAGTGGCTTTTTTAGTTGTTTTCTTGGGACTAACCTTTGGAGTACCAACTTTTGAAACAATTTTTTTAATCTCGTTAATTAAGAGAAAACGTCCATTCAATTTATAGTAAGTACGAATTTTAGTGCGTTTAATGCTCAAAAAATCAATTCTTTTTAGTCGTGCTAATTCATATTGTAAAGATCCAAGTGATTCGTTAAGCAAATTCTTGAGTTCACTTTGATAAAATTCCTTTTTGGAGTTTTCCAAGAAAAATGAGATTAATTTCGCTTGCGTTTTGGAAGCCAAGATGTCTTCTAGCTGCATTTTTGCCATAATTTTTAATTAGTTTATAACTAATTATTATAATAGCATAAAAAATAGTTAGTAAAAA